>WQUF01000157.1 GCA_009785875.1 Oscillospiraceae bacterium
TAGTTAACTCCAAAAAACTAAATCTTAAAGCTAATGAAGTTTATTTAAAGGCATAGCAAACAGTCCATACGCATAGTAAATTTTATTTTATATTCGCCATGTCCATCAAAGTTTTTGACTTAAGTTTTTTTAATACAGTCTTATCAATAGAGCCTTTAAAATACCCTAGATCTTTCTCATTAAACCTTACATTAAAGACATCTTTAAATTTACCTTGCATCCTGGAAGCCGCTTCAGCAGCTTTGTTTCGTTTAAAATCTAAAAGGTGTTGCATCAATGGATCAAACAGAACCTTACTTACTTTATTGGTTATCTTGATCTTTTGTGGCAATATTTCATTAATCCTCTTTATATCTTTTTCTAATTGCTCTATAGTTATATCCTCTTTATTTGTCAAAAGCTTAAGCCTAAAGATCGTCTTAACTCCTTATTATTAAATCCTCCAAAACAAAATTTATATTAAAACCTATTATCATCATATTCTTATCTTAATAAAAGGTATCAATATAATAAAAAATATTTTATAAAAATTCTCGCACAAAATTCAGGACACTGCATAATAATAATGTATCAAGAAAAAACAAAAATTCAGCTATTAAGAGAAATTACTAATGTGATATAATTGAATATATTTGAATAGGGGAATGTGATTTTTTTGATTAGGCTTTCTTGTTTAAATGATGAAGAGTATATAATTAAAGATTCCAATGGTATAAATATTGGACGCATTGATATTTTCGACCTTGTTAAAAAGCGTTATTGCAATTTAAGGATTAAATATTATAAAAATATGACAGAAGGATACAAAATAATTGAAAATACATTAAATCTCCTCTGTAATTCTATTTTTAATAAGATGGAACTAAATAAATTAAATGTATTCATTGAACAAGATGTAAATATTGCTGCATTTAGTCATATTGGATTTAAGCTTGAAGGGATTCTTTCTGAATCTGTATATCAAGGGGATGGAGTAAAGGCAGAGCTTATTTTTGGCATTGATTACAATACGTATGTGTATAAGCATAAAGACAAGGATCTACAAATAGAAGGGAAAAATTTAACATTAAGGATCTTAACAAAAGAGCATGCTGAAAAGATGATGGAATATTATAAAGATAATATTGAGCATTTAAAATTATTTGAGCCTGATAGAGAGGACAAGTTTTATACATTAAATTATCAAGTGGAGGCTCTGATAACCAGCTATAAACAATTTTTAGAGGGCACATATTTTGGATTTGGAATATTTTTAAGAGATAAGTTAATTGGAAGGATAAATCTAACAAATATAGTTTATGGCAGTTTTAAGAGTGGGTTTATAGGATATTCTATTCATAAAGATTATACAAGAAAAGGATATATGACAGAGGCTGTAAAGTTATTATCAAAATATGCTGGTGACAAATTAAAATTGCATAGGATAGAAGCTTCAGTTTTAACAACAAATTTATCCTCACAGAGAGTTTTAGAAAAGTGCAATTTTACAAAGGTTGGGTTATGCCCTAAATATCTATATTTAAATGGCGATTGGCGAGATCATTATATTTATCAGAAGATACTGCAGGATTAAATTCAATTACTTGTATTAACTGTGAGGAATTTAAAAGATAAAAATATTGACAACACTGAAAAAATAATGTACAATGATTTTTGTCTCTCGATTCACTAGCTCAGTCGGTAGAGCACATGACTTTTAATCATGGTGTCCGGGGTTCGATTCCCCGGTGAGTCACTAAATGGGCTGGCGCAAAATGGCTATTTATACGCTGAAGCGTATAAATAGCCATTTTGAACTTTATAAAATATAACTTTAGATCAGCTAAATATCTATGTGATTTGAAAATAAGTTGGAATTACAGCTTAATTGTGCATAATGAAAAAACATGCGTCAGCATGTTTATTCATTATGCAACAGCCGCTTTGTTAATTAGAAGTTGTATTAAGGTTAAAATTATAGATGTATTTTCCAGGTGCGATTTCTATATCTACGCAAGGTGCTTTTACTTTTATACCTGTAAGATTTACATCAACTTGTGTTTCATAAGGTGTATCTACTCCATATTCATAATGGTAGCCTGTAAAGTTACTTAAGTCACAGCTTGTCGTATTTGTTTGATTTGAAGTGGTATTAGAAGCTTTTGAAGAACTTGAGTTACTAGATGTTGTATTGGAATTCTTTGTTGAATTTGTATCTTGTTTGGCTGTAGTATTCGCCTTAATAGTTGCATTTGTTGTATTGCTCTTTGTATTTGTAGAATTTTGACTATTGGTAGAATTAGCAAATGATACTAAGCCCGATGAAATCAATATTGTTGTGGCAGTAATGAAAATAATAGAAATTATACTTATAATTATTTTTTTAAAATTTATGTTTAACACCTACCTTAAAATAAATTACTTTATTACCACTTACTTTTAGATTTAATATATACTACAATGTTTTTGCTTAAAGATTAATAAAAAAGTCCTAAATGCACTCATTAGTGGTATAAAATGTTTTTACATTAATTTTTAAATTATTTATATGCTCAGTTTAGACAAAGTCCTGAACATTTAGTATTAATGTGTTAAAATAATAATATTATAAACTTGAAGCTAATACATGGTAAGAACTATTGGTAATTATAACAGATATGTAAAAAACAGGGGGATTTATATGGTAAAGAAGAAAAAGACATCGATTAGGAATTGGGCTGTACTTATTATAATATTGATTATTGCTTCAGTTTTAGTTTATTTATTTTTAATAAGAAGTAATCAGAGCAATTATGAAGAGGTAGAAGCAAAGACGGGCAATATTGTAACTTATTACACTTTTTCAGGGAATGTGGTAGCTAAAAACCATGAATCGGTAATATCAGAGAAATTAATGCAAATATCTGAGATTAAAGTTAAAAATGGTAATTTAGTCAATGAAGGAGATGAATTAATAGTAACTTCAACTGGAGATACAATTGTTGCAAATATTTCAGGTGAAGTACAAGGTTTGAGTGTAGAAGTGAATGCTACTGTGATGGCAGGGGTTAAACTATTAGATATCACGGATTATAATAATCTACAAGTTAAGATAAGAGTGGATGAATATGATCTTCCAGCTATTAGGATAGGTCAGGATACATCCATTAAGATAAACGCTTTAAATAAAGATATAAATGGAACTATAATGGATATCTCAAAGGATGGCACAATTATAAATAATCTTACCTACTTTGAAGCGAGCATTGACTTGCAGAAAGATCCAAGCTTGAAAGTTGGTATGTCAGCTGAAATAAAATTACTAAATAGCAAAGCAGATAATGTTGTAATCCTTCCTATGTCTGTTATACAATTTAATGATGATAATTCTGCATATGTCTTAAAGGAAGGTCAAAATGGACGACCTCTAATAGTGGACATAACTACTGGGATAAATGATGGAATCAATGTGGAAATAAAAAGCGGAGTTACAAGCGGTGAAAAAGTCTTATATATTAATAATGTGATTACTAATCTACTACAAGCAAGACCAAGAAACTCAACAACAGGGAGGTAGCTTAATGCCTGAGATTTTAAAGATGATAGATATTTGCAAAAGTTACTATATGGGTGATGAGGAATTAAAGGTTCTTTTTGATGTGAATTTATCTATAAATCCTGGAGAATTTGTTTCTATTTTAGGGCCATCAGGCTCAGGAAAGTCTACCATGATGAATATCATTGGATGTTTAGATGTTCCAACAAGTGGAAGGTACATATTATCAGATAATGACATCAATGATTTAGACGAAGTACAACTTGCACATGTTAGAAATAAAGAAGTTGGATTTGTTTTTCAGAGTTTTCATCTTCTCCCAAGGCTTTCTGCTATTCAAAATGTAGAGCTGCCACTTATTTATTCAGGATTAAAAAGAAGTGAAAGAAGAAAAAAAGCCATAGAAATATTAGAACAAGTTGGTCTTTCTGATAAAATGCGCAATTTACCTAATCAACTTTCAGGAGGTCAGCAGCAACGTGTTGCTATAGCTCGTGCTCTTGTAACAAGGCCGAGCATCCTACTTGCAGACGAGCCTACTGGAGCTTTAGATCAAAAAACAGGTCAGCAGATAATGGAACTCTTTGAGGATATAAATAAGGATGGAAAGACCATCATAATGATAACTCACGATACAAATATTGCAAAACATGCAAAGAGAGTAATAAATATCTTAGATGGATACTTAACTGAACAGGAGGCTTTGTGATGCTTTTGGAAAGTATTAGGATGTCTTGGGAGAATATTATAAACAATAAGCTCAGATCATTTTTAACTATGCTCGGCATTGTAATTGGGGTAGCATCTATAATAGCTTTAATAACTTTAATGCAAGGTGCCAGGCAGAGCATAAGCGATCAAGTAAGTGCATTAGGTGTAAATAAGATCATGGTTACTGCAACGGGAACTTTTCTTAAGCAAGGTTTAAACGATGATGATATAAATAAAATAGCATCATTAAACAATATAAGCGGTGTATCACCTACGATATCTGCAAGGACTAATATAGCTTATAAGGATAGGATTAGACGTAATGTTCCAATCCAAGGAAAAAATGAACAGTTTTTTAAAAATGATAATACTCTTTTGAGAGATGGACGAGTTATCAATATTTTAGATATAGAATCTAAAAATAATGTTGCATTAATAGGAACCAATGTTATAAATGATTTATTTTATGGAGAGAATCCTATAGGAAAAGAAATCATAATAAATTCTATAGCATATACTATTATAGGTACTCTGAATACGACTACTGCATTTAGCATTAATTCAAATAACAATCTGGTTATCATACCATATACCACAGCGATGAAAACGCTGGGTGTTAAAAATGTGGTAAACTTGGATGTATTTTTAACAGATACGAATAAAGCAGATCAAAGTGTAAATGATATAAAACAGGTTTTAAGTGAATCTTTTAACTATAAAGATGATTCATTTACAGTATTTAACATGGGAGATATGATACAGTCTTTTCAAATCATAATTTCCATGATGTCTATGCTGCTCGCAGGTATTGCAGCAATTTCCCTGGTTGTAGGTGGAATTGGCATTATGAACATGATGCTCGTTTCTATAACAGAGCGTACAACTGAAATAGGACTTCGTAAAGCTTTAGGGGCTACACCAATTACTATTCAGCTTCAGTTTATAATAGAGGCTATTTTTCTTTCCCTGATAGGTGGGATTATTGGGCTTTTAGTTGGTAGTATAGTAGCATATATCGCATCTATATTAATTGATTTAGGCTTTGTAATAACACCATCTACAATAGGACTTGCGGTAGGGTTTTCTGCTGCAGTTGGAATAATATTTGGCTACATGCCAGCTAGAAAAGCTAGTATGTTAAACCCAATAGATGCTTTAAGGAGTCTATAAAAATTTGAGAGGTCTTGATTTTTTTGGTTAACTTGTGTCTATTAGGCTGTGGAGGAAGTGTTCCGCAGCCTGAAAGAAATCTAACATCTTTATTATTAAATATTATAGGAAGTAAAGTACTAATCGATTGCGGAGAAGGGACTCAAGTCTCTATGAAAAGAATAGGCTGGGGGTTTAAAGATATAGATACAATATGTTTAACTCATTATCACTTGGATCATATTCTAGGGCTTCCAGGTCTTATTTTAACTATAGCAAATTCAAATAGGAGAGAAGATATAAATATAATTGGTCCAACAGGTTTATCAAAAGTCATGGATTCCTTTAAGATATTCTTTAATTATTTGCCCTTTCGGTTAAATCTTATTGAAGCAAGTGGAGCAAAAGATCCTGTTTTTGAAACTGAAAAATTTAATATTTCGGCACTGAATCTTGATCATTCAGTAAATTGCATAGGCTATAGCATCTATGTAAATAGAATGAGAAAGTTTGAGGTAGAAAAAGCTGAAAAGAATATGGTACCAAGAGAATTGTGGAAAGATTTACAAAATGAAAAATCTAGGCTATTTGACGGAAAGATGTATACTCCAAATATGGTGCTAGGAGAAATTAGAAAGGGAATTAAGATTTCTTACATTACAGATACTAGACCAATAGATGATATACAATCTTTCGTCAATGGAAGTGATTTATTTATATGTGAAGGCATGTATGGTGACGATGATGATATTAATAAAGCAAAAGAGAATAAACATATGCTTTTTAGGGAAGCCGCAACCCTCGCCAAAAATTCAAATGTAAAAGAATTGTGGCTCACTCATTTTAGTCCTTCTATGGAGGATGAAAGCATATATTTAGATAATGCAAAAAAAATATTTGATAATACAAAATTAGGCTATGATAGGGCTCTAAAACAATTAAAATATGATGATTAATTATCTAAGAATAATTTTTTTAAGCCTTTCAATAGGTAAAAAGTAAAATATTATCATAGTTATTATAAGTTCAGGAACTAAATAGTTGCCGTTGTATATAATAGAATAGATCAAAGGATTTTGACCATTTGCTAATGATGCATAAAATATAACACCTGAAAGGACGCTGCAAATAAATCTACAAAATATGCTTAGTGTAACTGCTAAAAATTTATTGTTTTTAAAAATACCACCCATGCCAAGGAGTGAAAAAGCAAGGAAATAGTCTAATAATACTTGTATAGGATGTACAATAAATGGATCTAAAATAAGATCTAATAGACCAAATAAAAAACCTGCAAGGATACCATAAGGAACCCCAAGTACCATAGATACAAATATAACTGGTACCATGCTGCCTAAAGTTATGCTTCCGCCTTGTGGGAAAGTATAAATTTTAATTGCGTTTAAGACAACAGATAAAGCAACCATTATGGCGATTAAAGTTATAGTTCTTGCATTTAGTTTTGTTTCTTTAGATGAATGATTCATATGTAACCTCCAAAATATTAAGAGCTTTAAATTAAAAAAAGCAAACAAAAAAACACATTAATAAAATGTGCTTATGAAAAGATTTGCATTCCTACGCTGGCATTATCCAGATCAGGTAAAAGGGTTAATGATTTCTCATTTCTCAGCATAAGCACCCCTAGCTCTTTCATATATTATATTTTATGTGGTATAATTTTTCAATGGTATTTTAGGAATAAAAAAATAATTCCACAGTAATAAATTTATAAATACTTAAATATAATTAATTATAGTATTGACTATAGAATAGATGTTCGGTAAAATAAGAATATGAGGTGGAATTATGAATAATGAATTTTATATTAAGGTTGACTTTAATAAAACGGAAAATGTAAACTTAAAATATATACCACTTGTTAAAAATTTGAGGAAAAGAGAAAATGCATATATAGTATGTGGGGGTCTGGTGAAGAACGACTCAATTACATTGATATTTAAGGTTAACAGCATAGAAGAATTGGAGAATTTTAATGAAAATTACGAAAATAAATTCTGTAAATATGAATTAACTACATTTTCTCCAAGATTACTTCCTGCTCAATAAATGCATTGCTTTAAGAATTATTTTTTTGGTAATTGTTTTCACATCTTTTCATATTGTCTTTAATTAAGTAAAATAATATTAACATAATCAATTAGTTGGAGGATAATATGAATTTAGAAGAGCTTTTTTCTCTTCAGGCTGAGCTTGATAAAATAATATCAATTAACCATAACTTGGCTCATAATAATCTATTTTCTAAAAAGATTATTGCACTTATTGTCGAAGTAAGCGAACTTGCAAATGCGACAAGATGCTTTAAGTATTGGAGTTATAAACAACCTGAGCCAAAGGAAATAGTTTTAGAAGAGTTTGCTGATTGTCTCCACTTTACCATTAGCTTAGGGGTCGAAATAGGATTTAATAACTTTAATAAAATAATATATGAAAAATGTTCTGTTCCTTTATATGAACAATTTTTAAACCTTTATATCGATGTCAATGATTTTTTAGCCTGCCATAACGAGGAAAATTTTATAAGTATTTTTAATGACCTTATATGTATGGGTTTATCCATGAATTTTACTATAATTGAACTCTTTGATTCTTATATAAAAAAGTATGAATATTTCAAAAATACATATAAGTTTGTTTATAAAGTAAAACAAGATTGTAGTGACTTAATAAAATAAAAAAAATTGCTTATTTACTATGTTTGATCTAATATTTCACGAAAGTTGGGTTGAGGAAAATAAATGAATAATGAGTGGGACAAAGTTAAAGAATTTCATGAAAAATTTGGACATCCAAAATCAGAGAAGCCTATTTTTATAAATGCTGAACGTGCAAGAGCTAGATATAATTGGATGTTAGAAGAGATTAACGAGTTTCTGGATGCTTCAAATATTGTTGATCAAGTTGATGCAATGATAGATTTAATGTACTTTGCACTCGGTACAATGGTTGAAATAGGTGTAAAACCTGATAAAATTTTTGATATTGTACATAATGCTAATATGGCAAAATTGTGGAATGATGGCTTACCGCATTTTGATAAAGATGGGAAAACTATAAAACCATCTACTTGGAATGACCCTTATGAAAAGATAGAATTGGAGATTAAAAATAGTTTATAAATGTCTGTATAATTGGGTTAACACCCTCGACTCGCAGGTGAACCATTAAAAGTAACCTGCTTAAATTTAGTATAAATTATAAAGATTGTATGTATGAGTAATGGGAAATTACTCATACATATATTCTATTCTGCTTGTTTTATATTGAAAGAATAAAAAATGCAAACGTTATTTGCAAAGATATTTGATCAATTCTAAATCAGAGTAAAAGCATACCCCATTTTTTTCAAAAATATAGTCTGAGATTAATCTTTTTGTGTCAGTACTATCAATGTATTTCCACAAAGGTCTATCTTGTAACCATTCAATAGTTTTTTCACATAAGGGGTATTTATCTTTGATATATTTATTATAAAATTCAGTATCCTCATCAACGTATAACCCATCTATCATGTAGTATGGTGAAATTTGTATTGTATCATCAACTATTTTTTTGTACTCGTCGAAGTTAATAAAAGGTAAAATGGGTTTTAGAATGGTTGCATAATTCAATTTACTAGTCGAAATTTTTTCTGCTAATGCTATTCTTTCATGATATAGTAAAGTATTTTTTTCTATATCGCTGATTAATGAAATACAACTAAACGAAATACTGATTTTAACAAAACCTAAACAGTTCTTTTTTAAGTAATCATTCAAAGATTTTAGTTTATCAATTTTTATGTCATCAATATCATGTTTAGTTGAAATACTTACAACTATTTTTTTTTTAACTTTCAATATTGATTCAATGATAGTTTGAAAATTGTCGTCAAATATATTTCCATCACAATTAGGATAAATAATCAAACCGTCATCTGAAATCAAATTGTAATCATAGGAAACACACTTATTATATTGTGCCCATTTTGCAAAGCAATAACTACAATTGGCATCACAGCTATTTTTATTTGAAAAGAACATTCTTTTCATTCAACAACCCTCCGATGAAATTCATAATAATATTATATTCGTAAACTCATTAATAGTTCTTAATTATTTTATTCATAATCTTTTTTTTCATTACTTTTATTTTTATTCACCTAACTATTTATTTCACATAGAATGAAGTAAGAAAATGATATACAAGCATAATGTAATTGTGTTAAAATATATAAAAAAACACTAACTACACATTTAATGAAATGGTAAAATTAAAGTTTAGGTATTTATAGTTTGTTTCCTGAACATATTACAAGGAGGAATAATGTGGATATAAACGGAATTGTAAATAACAATAATAAAATTTCAAATCGAGTGATGTTGCATTCATTAGTAGGGTGTCCATATAAATGCCAATATTGCTTTGCAAAATGGGAGCAATACCAAAATAATATTTCTTATATTGAAAATATAAGAAATAATATAATTATTTACCCTTTTTGTGATTCTGAAGTATTATTTCAAAATCATATGGACAATCTTTCAGTTATTGCGGATAAGTCTATTCATGAAAAAAAGAGAATCGTTATTAGTATTTCTACGAAATCAAATTTATCTAAGTCTATTTTGAATGATTTAGAATCAGTACATAAAAAACTTAAGATAAATGGGGGTTTTATAAAATTAGGAGTTTCTTTCTCAAATAAAAGTATACCAACCATTGAAAAAGGTACTACTCAATATTATGAGCGTATAGAATTATTACGAAAACTTTCTGAATATAGTATTAAAGTATCAGTTGTCTTAAAACCTATTTTACCATTTATTACAGTAGGTGAATATATCGAAATAGTAAACGAGACCATTCGTTTTACAGATAAATATTTACTTGGTGGTTTATATGTACAAGAGCATACCGATTTTTACAAACACTATATAGAAGGTAAATATATTACTACGCAACGTAAGGTAGAATGGTTAACAGGAGTATCATGGTCTTATATAGATTCAGCTGAAACTCAAAACGAAATTAAAAGCTATATTTTATCACAGGGAAAGTTTGTTTTTGATTCTGATCAAGAATTAGTTGAGAGTTGGTTATCATTATGACAATAGATATTATTGGATGGATAATATTAACGATATTAGCGATTGATGGAATTCGTGATACGATTGCTCGTGTTGGGTGGTTTCCACTTAATTCTGGACGTATATCAAATTTTATATATGGTCGAAGCGATGAAAAAATAATTGAGAAAGCTTTAATTAGCTTAGGATATGAAAAATCGGAAGCAACCAAAATTAAATATGGTATGACCAAAAGTAGGATAAATGAACTTCATCAAATGACAGCTAAGATTTGTTATCGTAAATTAATTCAGATAATAAAGAAATGCTTAATTAAAACACCTTCGATGAGGTATGGAAGTTCAACAACAAATTATTATATACATACTATGATGGGAAGTCAAAATCAAGATATCCTAAAAGATATGTCAGAATTATTGATCCATCAAATATTACAAGATTATTCAGATTCATTGCCAGACTTTGTTATTGTTCCTAAAAGTGGAAATCCTTTACTAGGTCGATATGTGGCATCACAATTGCGTGCTCAATGTATCTTATATAAAGATCCAAATGAGAAATCATATGCTAATAACCCAGATGCTGATTTGGGTAATAGCAATCCTGGTTTAGATTTTCAAATAAACTTTGAAGGAGCATATTACCTTGACGAGAAAAAACCTCTAAAGGGGATAGTAATTGATTGTAACGTTTCAGGTGGTACCCAATTATATAATGCAACTAAGGCATTTAACGCTATTATTGAGCAAATGGCATTACCTTATCAAAAAATACAAAACATATACACATTATTTAGAGTTGACGATGCTCACATGAATATTGATACTTTCTTCGAACAAAATGGCAATTTAAAACTTCACCGTATTTTTGACTTGACCGAACAAATAAAAGAAGAAATTGCAAACTTAAGTGATGATGACATAGATATTTATGTTCCAAGTTGTCCTAAAGTAGATACAATAATCGATTTTATGAGAAATAATAATTTATTGCGTTTATCTACTAATTAAATTAATTTGTACTTTTAATAATGAAAGAGGGATGATAATATATGGAAATAGATTGCAAAGGTTTATTATGCCCACAGCCCGTAATTAACACAAAAAAGTATTTTGATTCTATTGAAAAAGGAAGAGCAGTTGTAATAGTAGATAATGAAGTAGCAAAAGAAAATATAATGAAGTTTGCAAATGGCAGTGGTTACGAATGCACTTTAGTAGAATTGAAAGATGAATATAGGATAGAAATAGTTAAAAAGGATAAAAATGAGGCAATTAAAGAAGACAAGTCATTGACCATATTAGTTGGAACAAATATACTTGGAAGAGGCTCTGATGAATTGGGCAATTTGCTGATGAAAAGCTATTTTTATGCATTGACTGAGAGCGAAAATATACCTAGAGTCTTAATTTTTATGAATAGCGGCGTTAAATTGACTACTGAAGGCTCGGAAATCCTGGATAATCTAAAAAAACTTGAAAGCAAGGGATGTGAAATTATAAGCTGTGGCACATGTTTAGATTTTTATGGATTAAAGGACAAACTTTTAATTGGTGAAATATCAAACATGTATACAATAATTGAAAAAATGAATGCATCTTTAAACACAATTACGCTATAAAATAAATATTATATATAGACAACAATATTAAAGGATAAATTTTTAAATGTTCTTTAACAATAAACTAAGCAGTGATTTACGATTTGCACTTAATAATGGAATGACAAGTTTAGAGAGAATCATTGTGCATTTTAAGTTCGAGTCTAAACCATTATTAGAACAGATTTCAAAAAATAAAATTAAAATATTATATTTTTTCCCTAGGATTAACCTGATATGTTTAAAGGCAGATGCAAAGATAATAAATGCATTGCTTGAATTTCCACAAGTTGATTATATGTTCTTTGATGAGATTGGTGAGATTAATCCACTTATTTCAATAGATTCAGGTAAAAACTTTAAATATATCAAAAGCCCTTTAACAGGTAAAGGCATAAGCGTAGGAATAGTGAGCACGGGGATTCATCCACACGATGATTTAGTTAAACCGATAAATAGAATATATTATTTTTTAGATTTGATAAATAGTTTTAGCTTTCCTTACGATGATAATGGACAAGGAAGTTTTTTAGCTGGAATTATTTCATCATCCGGTTGTTCATCTGAAGATGCTGTAAAGGGAGTAGCTTCTGATTCAAATATCTGCATGGTAAAAGCTTTTGATAAAATGGGCAAGGGATATTTTTCTACTGTACTGTGGGCCATGGTAAAACTGTTATCTTTATCCAATGAATACAATATGAAAGTCATACTACTGCCATTTGAATTTAAGAGTACGAATCCTATTATTTTTAAATCATTTGAAGCGATAATTGAAAAATTGAATAAGAAAAATATAATCGTTGTTTCAGCTCAGAGCACAATTAATGCTGGTCCTTCGCTGCCATCATCTATTGAAAAATGTATATGCATAAGTTCAATTAATAATTCAAAGAATTTCTTGCGAGGGTATAAAAAACCATATATAAAGCCTGACTTTTATCTCTATGGAGAGAATTATGTTTCGCTTTGCACAAATGAATTTTTTATACCTGAAAGAAATGGTAAAAAGATATATTCTAAACGAATCAAAGATAAGTATAGAAGTTATACTGGAAATAGCTGCGCGGCAGCGTATACAGCAGGTCTTATTGCAAGATTAAAACAAGAGATTCCAGACTTAAATTATAAGGATGTACACGGTCTTTTGAGGTTAAATTCTGAAAAGATCACTGACCCATTAAAATATGGTTATGGTGTTATTACTAGTTTAAGAATTAATAATTTATCAACAAAAGAGTAGTATTAGGAGGGATAAATTTTGATTTTAAAAATGGATAATAATGTGTTAAACATTTTAAGAGAAATGTTAAAGGGAAAAGATAAACCGGCATTGAGGCTTTTGGTTAAAGGATTTACTTGAAAAGGACCTGTTTTAGGGATGGTTCCTGATGAAAAAAGAGAAAATGATAAAGAGTTTTCAGTAAAAGATGTGGACTTTGTTGTGGAAAGGGATTATGAATATTTGTTCAATAATGCGACCATCAGCTATAAAAAAAGTGCTTTTGGAGGTAAATTTGAAATAATGCCGGAAGAGATTGATCTTTAGATAAAAATTGAAACAGGCGTGAGTATATTTATTATTACTTGCGCCTTTTCTAATATAAATTTGAATATTTTTTTCCTTAAGCTGTAACATTATTAAAAATACAGCACATTATATAATAATCAAATGTATATATTGGAGGGAAATATGAATTATTTAGA
>WQUF01000158.1 GCA_009785875.1 Oscillospiraceae bacterium
CGATAGCTAAAACGTTTCCGTCAGGTCGCTGGGGAACGCCAGATGATACCGCCGACTTGGCACTTTTTTTGCATAGTTCTTATGCAAAATGGATAACCGGACAAGTCATTGCAAGTCATGGTGGAAATAAGGGAGAATTTTAAGTAACATTATATTATAATATCGAGAGGTGATAACCTTGAAAATCGATAGATTACTTGGTATTCTAACGATACTCCTTCAAGATGATCGTGTCACTTCAACCTTTCTTGCAAGAAGGTTTGAAGTCACGCGGCGAACCATTAACAGGGATATTGATGCTCTTTGTATGGCTGGCATACCAGTAGTCACTCATCAAGGTGGTGGCGGAGGGATATCAATTGCTGAAGGTTATAAGCTTGATAAGAGTATTTTAACAACAGAGGAGCTTTCAGGAATTATCGCAGCTCTTAAAGGAATCGGCAGCGTATCAGAAAAAACTCAAATCGAGCAGACTTTGGAGAAATTAATCCCAAATAGTGAAGCCATGGTATCTTTGGTAGAACCAATTATAATTGATTTAGCTTCACATCAAAAAGGTAGTTTAACTGAAAAAATTACATTATTAAAGCAAGCTATACAGAAGAAAAATCTGATTGAATTTGATTACTTTTATGAAAAAGGCGAAACCCATAGAACAATTGAACCTTATTTTATAGCTTTTAAATGGACATCCTGGTATGTATTCGGCTTTTGCCTTGATCGCGAAGATTTCCGAACCTTTAAGCTCCCTCGCATTTGCAATTTACATATAAGTGATACGGAATTTTCCCCTAGAGCAATACCCGCTGAAAAAAGGGATCTTGATGCACATTTTACAGACCGTGAAAAGATCGTTGCTGTTTTTGATAAGTCAGTTAAATATCAGCTTATAGAAAACTATGGAGAATATTGCTACAAAGAAACTGAAGATGGGAAATTGCAAGTTGAAATAAGATATACAAATCGGGAATATATGATCTCATGGCTTTTGGGATTAGGCGATAAAGTGAAGATCATTGAACCGATAGATTTGGCAAACGAGGTAAAAAGAATAGCCCAAAATATTTTTAAATTGTATAAATGAACATGACAGGATGTTGTCATGTTTTTTATGTTAATATTAGATAAATGAGCTTATAAGAAGGGGGTAAATAATTGATAAAAAATTACGATGATTTTGTTCGTAAGCTTTGTGAATCTGGATTTTCTATGGGTGGTGGAAATTCAGAAGGTATATATTCTATCATCAATTGGAATTGGAATGAATCGCCACCTTATGAAACACCGGTGAAATGGCATACAGGCGATGTTGATACTGACCCATGGGAATGGCGAATCCGTGTTTTAGACGAAAGAGATGATATCGCATATGCTAAGCTGTTTTTCAAGAAGAGCGGTTTTATAACAAAAAAGTGGTATCCTTACTTCTTAGCTGTGCGAAGGCAAGGCAAGTCTTTTGAAGAGGAATACGAAGAAGGAACCATTAGTCAGGCAGCAAAAGTAATATATTCTGTTATTCTTGAAAATGGAACATTGCCACTCCATGTTTTAAAGAAGCTGAGCAGTTTTTCTAAGCCTGATAATTCTAAATTTGACAGGGCTTTAATTGAATTACAGATGAAAATGTACCTTACGATGTGTGGTATACAGCAGAAGATCTCTAAAAAAGGAGAAGAATATGGTTGGTCATCCACTGTATTTTGTACAACAGAGAATTTCTTTGGTGAGGAATTTTTTGAAAAAGCATCTAAAATAGATGTGCAAAAAGGAATAGAAGAAATAACAAAACAAATACTTAAACTTAATCCTAATGCTGATTCTAAAAAGATGCTAAAATTTATGAAAGGTTAAAATGGAGGTATTATTATGGTTGATTCTCGTTGTGGATTGCATTGCACGAACTGTCAGTGGAAAGAAAGCAATGGGTGTGGTGGTTGTATTGAAACAAATGGGCATCCTTTTCATGGAGAATGTCCAATAGCTATGTGCTGCCAAGATAAAGGTATCACTCATTGTGGAGAATGCGATAGGATTCCTTGCAGTAAATTATATGCTTATTCTTATCTTGATCCGGAGCATGGTGATAAACCACAAGGAGCAAGGGTTCAAGTGTGTCGCTCCTGGGCTGCTGCTAGCAATAAACAAAAGTGGGGAAATGTACTTTTGACTTCAGCCGGTTTTGAAGAGTTTGATTAATGCTTATCTTTCAGTACATTCTCAAGAATCTAGTGTAAGTGCAGATAGACCTCTTCCACATATTCTCTTAACAGATAGTCAAGCTTTATGGGTTAGCTGGAATGGATATGAATTGATTGAAGGATGATAAAGACCATTTTAAGGAGGCAAAACTTTATAAAAAATTGTTTATAAACGCTTGTTTGACCATTGCAATATGAAACCAGTTATGGTATTATACATATTGGTATTTACATATTTGAGAAGGAGTAACTGATATGTTGGCTACTTATGAGGATTTCATTAAACAGAATCCAAACTGCAAGAAATATGAAACAGATGATGTGATGAAAAATATCTTCGATTTTCTTTCACGGGAATACGTACTTACTCAGTTGATAGACGCAAGCGAAGCAGGACGACCTGCGCTTGCGCCAGTTGTTGAAAATGTAGAGCATTTTTTCATGGATAGAACTAAAGAGTATATTCACACTTTGGACGACAATTTTACAAAGCAAGCCGTGGGGTTGATGATTAAGACTATATTAGAACCGTTTGGATATGTGGTTTGGAAGCAAAAAGATTTACCAAAAAAATCAGGAGCAATAAAGTTTCAAACTGCATCGGCTTATCGGTTTAATCCACTAGCACCAAGAACTATGAAGGTTGTTAAACGTATAGAAGAAATCGATTTCCCAATGGCAAAGGCTTAGTAGCGTTAATGATTCATAACAATAATTCTAAGATTTGGAGGATTCAATTTGGAAACAGTAAGTCAAATCGTCGATGGGCGATTATTAAGCCAAGTAATTTCCCTACCAAAAACTTTACAGAATATTTTAGTTGAAGTAACTGTAAGGCCAGCCACTCAAAATCCAAAACAGCCAATTTTAACAAGGAGTACACTGCGAAAACAGCTTCAAGGTTCACATACAGAATCATTGTCAGGTGTATTAGCATCTGTAAGTTTATCCCTTGATGAATTGCGTATGGAAAGAAGAATGAAATATGACAATCATAATTGACACAAATGTTGTACTGGACGTTTTAATTCATCGAGCACCTTTTTTTGCCGATTCTGAATTAGTTTTGCTTGCGACCGAGCAAAAGTACGTTGATGGTTATGTAACAGCTTCTGCCATTACAGATATATTTTATATTACAAATAAATATTTAAAAGATAAAACAGCAACGCAAGAATTATTGAAAAATCATCTCATTGGGACTGTAAACATCGCAGCGGTTGATGGTGATATTATCGTGGAAGCTCTAAACGCAGGGTGGGATGATTTTGAAGACTCCGTTCAGTATGTTACCGGAAAAAGCATTAAAGCTGATTATATTGTCTCACGCAATACATGCGACTTTTCAACAGGAACGATAAAGGCTATTACTCCAAAAGAATTTTTAGACATAATTGCGCCTGAATGAATAAAGCAAAGACGTTCCATTGTTGACGAAGGTTATATAATTAACCCTTTAAGATTTGAATTCAATCTTAAAGGGCTAAATTATTTACTATTGGATACATATAATTTGGGATTTTTTATATTAATAAAAAGCCTCCAAGCTGGGGGCTAATCTTCTTCAATGTCATCATATTCTTTTAAGAATATA
Source organism: Oscillospiraceae bacterium (assembly GCA_009785875.1). Lineage (GTDB taxonomy): Bacteria > Bacillota > Clostridia > Clostridiales > Clostridiaceae > WQUF01. The sequence continues at coordinate 3,793 of WQUF01000158.1, forward strand.
TTGTTTAGATCTATTTCTAAGCCTTCGAATATCGTAAGTTTTATTATACTGTTATAATTCTCTTTTTTATCCTCCAATTCAAGGAGTTCTTTTTTGCTGGGTAATGAAACTATATCATTGAGATCGTACTCTCCAGCTTTTAATACATATTGCTCAATTGATTTGAGCTTAGGTTCAACTAACCAATATTCTTTTACGCCAGCTTTTTCGTATAGTTTAAATTTATCGCCTCTATCCTTTTTTCTAGTATCCCTGGAAGCAACTTCAACTATTAACTCGGGAGTTCCCTTGTATCCTCTTCTAACTCCTTTCTTATCACATATTATTGCGATATCTGGTGCAACGTAATTATTGGCATCTTCTTCATTCATAAAAAAATTTAGTCCTTCGGTACTTACTTTGCATTTTTCGTTACCTGTTTTTATAAAGTATTTAATAAACTCATCTCTTAGTCCAATTATAAGCATTTCATGAACATACAAGCCATTAGCCATATAATAAATTTTTCCGTTGATCATTTCTTTTGTATAGTCTTCAGAGGCTTCTTTATCATTTCTTACTTCAGCCATTTTTAAACCTCCATTTAATTTATTATAACCTATTTTTTATTTATATTCCATTGCAAAAGCCGGTTCCATACGGCTGACTGCATCCCTGCTTGACCCGTAGCTTGATGCAATTGCTCGCCAATTCATATCAACTATTTTTTGAATATCTGCAACTATATTTTTTGCTTCATCGGTTTTGATATTGTAATATTCTGCCGTTTCAATCGCTAAATCAAAGCTAATAGTGTTGTCGTTCATGCTTACATTTAATGAAAGCGTGTCACCGTAAATATTAGGGTTAACATCATATAAGGGTGACAAAATCCAGCCATACTCAGTCAGGAGAAAACCGTGATTGCGGAGATGATCGTCCGTATTTGAAACAGCCATATTGAATACGACTCTCTTCCATAGTTCTTTTAAATCCTGTTTCGGTGAAGCTCCATTGGCTCTTATAAAAGAAGCTATATCCAAATAGCTAGTTCCGTCTGCTCCTTCACCATCTGTTTTGCCTAATAAAGCCATCGATATAGATGCTGATTCTAAAGTTCTGAGTGTCGTCCATGGTGGCGAACATAAGCCTTTATCCGCTGATAAGAATGAGCCGTTTTCTTCTATAGAAAAACGCAGTGCACCTATTCGAGTTTCGTCATAAACGCCAAGTAAATAATCACTTTCTTTTAACGCACGTGGCTTCCGATTTTCTTCTCTTGCGAGGATTGCTTCCCAACACTCCATTAACAACCGTCCCCACCGATCAGGGCATGAATCTGAAAAGACACCAAATAACGGTTTGTCGGGTGCATATTGACGACCTTCATATGAATGCAAGTCAGGATCAAATATAAATCCTCCGTAAGCTGAGCGAAGCCAGTCTTTGCTGTATTCAAAGGAAAAAAGTTCCTTTCTGCGGTTGTCACTTACAAATAATTTTCCTATCATCAAAGGAAAAGGTTTTATCCAATCTGCGTAAACATAAATTATTTTTTCATTCATAGAGTAACACCTCTTTTTTTCGGAGCACATTTCCTTATTGATTTCAAATAGTTATAACTAATTTATATTAGAGAACTTTTCACTCATTAGATATAAAAATGCCAACGCTAAAACCGCTGACACTTAAATAATCATTACATACAAAATTTTACGGACTTAAGGTTCATCATTTCTTTCATAAATCCAAACGATATCTTTAAGTATATTTTGTCTTATTTCCTCATCATCCTCATCTTCTTTTGGAGCGATTATTGCCTTATAAGATAATATATCTGATTCTTTATTCATTTTAGTCTTTATACTTTCACTTAAATCCGAGAGAAAATGTAGTACATCTATAACATCATTATTTGGACTTTCTTGAAAGACAATATCTATATCATTGTTTATCGGTTCATTTCTAGCATATGAGCCAAAAATGCCAATACGAATTA
>WQUF01000159.1 GCA_009785875.1 Oscillospiraceae bacterium
ACTAAAAGAGTTAAAAATGACCCTAAACAAGTTCAAATTCAAGAAATTATCGCCCCAAATGATCCTACTCCTTTAGAAAAGGAAGAGATGGAAAGAAAAAAACAGGCGAATATATTAAAAAGAAGAGCTAGCAACTTCACTTATGGAGTTGATATCTATAAAAACTTTCAATATGTAGATATAGACCTAATAACTCCTTGTCCTCCTAACTGGAATTACTTTAAAAAACCTAATAAAGAGCAATTGATCACCTTGATCTCTTCAGTGGAATCAGTTGGAGTATTATGCCCATTGATCCTGTATAAGCAAAAAAACCATGACGATTACACTGTAATATGTGGTCATTCCAGATTAGCTGCTCTTAAAAACCTCTTTGAAAATACGCAGGATATTCGCTATAAAAAAGCCCCCTGCTACGTGCTAGATTATGACGAGATTGACGAGTATTATATCCGTGCAATGATCATAGATTCTAATTTATCTTATAGGTCTATGGATAAAACAGTTCTAATGAAAGCGATTATTGAACGCTATACCATTTTAAAGCGCACCAAGACTTATAGATCTGAGATTAATTTAGCTCAAGCTTTGGCGGATGAGTTCTTAGTATCAAGAAGCACGGTGTATAACTATCTTTGCCTTAAGAAGCTTTGCGAAGAGGCTATGGTGCTATTATTAGAAAAGAGGATAAATTTACAGGCTGCGAGGTATTTAGCGAGAGTAAACCATGAAGTTCAAGTAATGATATTGGAAAATTTTGGAATAGAGAATATTAACACGATACACAGGATAAAACTCTTGACGATGAAAGACAATATAGAGCTTCCAGAACTTTTGAAGTTGATTGAAAAAGCTAAAGAATTGGTACCATTTAAGACTACAATTAAAGTTACAGTGGTAAGGCATTTGGTTAATAAATTTTTTGAACTTGCTGCTGATTTAAATAAATATGCAATAACAAATTACCAAGGTGTGTTTCATACAAATAACTCGAAAAGATACTGCAACATCGCTTACAATGAAGAAGAGATCAAGTATTATTTAGAAAAGGACATGATCAATTTAGAGAATCTTAATATAGTAAATGCAAGGAATATTGAGGAATTACACAGACGCTGATTTAGTAAAACTGAATAAGAGAGGTTTATAAGTCGATTATTGGAAAAAGGCGCAAACACCTCGTAATCCTGGATTCCTTAGATGAAATTCTATAGGATAACTTAGTGAACAACAAAATAGAAAAAATCACAAATCACAGAGAGAAAAATGTAAAAACTTCACAGAATTTTTGGAAAAGATCTTTTAAAAAATAGGAACATCATTAAGTCCAAATATTTAGTAATTGGACTTAATGGAATAATCTTATGTATATGATACTATAGCAGAAATCTCAAAAATGATATATGATTTTAATATACAAAGTTAAAAAATTAGGAGGCAGAAATGGTTAAACTTATAACTACTTGGAATTTTTATGAAGGAAGGGGAATGATCTTATGTATATGACTATGGAAGAAATACAAAAAAAATATGATGGACAATGGGTCTTCATGATCAATTGTAAAGAAGGAGAATATCATGATACTATAGGTGGTGAAGTTGTAGTTCATAGCGAACGCAGAGATAAAGTAATAGGTGAAATGGGAAAATTCAATGATGGGAAGAGCGATACATTTATTGGTTATATTGGAAATATACCAGAAGGGATTTCTGTTATTTTATGAAAAAAAGCACATTAAAATTACAATCCATAGGTAATACTCTAATAATGATTCGGATTAGTTTATGGAACAAAAAAATAAGGGAATTCAACAAAATGCTTATAACTATTGATACTGGAGCTAGTGTAACAACTATATCAAAAAAATTGCTTTATGAAATAGGCTATGATTTCGACGAAAAAAATAAATCAATGATAAGCACAGCATCGGGTGTAGAATATGTAAGTCAAACAATCATAGAAAAAATACAAATTGGCGGATTTATTTTAAATGATATACCAGTATATGCACATACTTTTCCAGAAGAAAGTTTTTCGCTGGGAGTTTTAGGATTGAATGTATTGGAACTATTCGATATAGAATTAATATTTAGTAAATGGCTTATGGTATTGAAAAAAATTGAAGAATAAATTAACCGTAATTCTCCAAATTAATTTAATCCGGGAATTACGGATTAATTTTATTTTAAGCAGCAAGCACGTAAAGATATTTTGATTTTAGATAAAATAGGAACATCATTAAATTCAAATATTTAGAAATTGGACTTAACAGCGTAAATAAGGAGGAATTTTTTTGGACTGGAAAGATGGAAATGATACGTTTTGGGAAAAAGAAAGTGAAATGTTTAACAAAGCTGCTGATTATTACGATAAATATAGACCAAGTTACCCAAAAGAAATCATCGATACATTGATTTTTAAATTATGATACTATTTTTTCTGCTCAAGCGTTCCATTGGATTCCTCAGCCAATTGGCTATGAAAAGTGTGCGTATGCATTAAAAAATGGAGGATATTTAGCTTTATTTTGGAACATGTACATAACCTTTGATAATGATTTAGATAATGAGCTTGTGGCTATTTCTAATAAATATGGAGGTTTTGCAGACTTTTTATCCAGCGATGAATGTGAAAAAAGAATCGATTGGAATGTGAAGCAAATTGAAAAGAGCAGTTTATTTTCAAAACCTGTAATAACTAGATTACTATGGAAGAAGAGCTATACTGCCGATGAGTATTATGGTTTTATGCTGACGGGAAATAGCTTTGTTCAAAAATCAGATGAGGAAAAACAAAATGCTTTCATTGAAATAAAACAATTAGCTGAAAAGCACAATGGAATTATTGAACGACCTTATTTATGCGTTTTATATTTAACGCAAAGATTTGAACAAAAATGGTGTTTTTCTCCTGAAGAAGTTATGGGCGAAAATTGGCGCGACGGTTTAGATGAAATTGAGGACGAGTGGGAATGATGTTCAAGTTTGCGTACTCAGAATTATCTCAACAAGAGAAGTCTTCGCACGATTTAAAGAAGGTCTTTCGAATGAAACATTATAATAAATAAAATTATTATAAGACCATAAATAAAGCTGTTATTGATATAATATGAGGGGGCGAATAAGATGAAAATTTCCGTCTTACAACCAGAAATTGAAAGAGGAAACATTCAAAAAAATGCAGCAACTATTCAAAGGTTAATGAATAATGCTAATGGCGATTTATTGATTTTGGCTGAGTATGCTTTGACTGGTTCGCTTGTTCTTGATGAAAATGCGAATATACAAAAATGGGTCAATGATAGTAAAATAGCTATACAAAGGTTATTAGTTCCAAAAGATAAAAGTCTTTTAATCAATAGTCTGATATTGAAAGATAATAGAATTTATAACGCCTGCACTCTTCTACCTAGCAATGAAATAATGCAGATAAAGACTATTCCTGATATGACAGAAAGAAATGCAGGAATATATGCTGGAAATGATATTTCTATTGTTCAGCTAAACGGTAAGAAGATTATAATAGTCATTTGCGCCGACATTAGTGGAATAGATAAAATATTGACTAGCGGAGCAGATATCATGTTGTTCATATATCATTTTACACCTGAAAATTACGAAAGGCACATTGTTAATTTAGTAAGTATTTCAAAGGAAAGAAGCATCCCTATAATAACTACGAGTTTAACAAGTGACAAGAATTATGGTCATAGCTGTTATGTTTGTGGTTCAACTGTTGTAGCTTTGGGTAACCATGAAGGAATCATGGAAATTACTATATAAGATGACAATATAAGAATAATTTTAATAACTTAAAACTACTCGGATTTTAAATGGAGGATTTAAAGAATGGCAACTAAAGGTGCATTTATTTGTGTAAGAGTAGAGCAAAAATTAAAAGAGGAAGCTGAAGAACTATTTTCAAGCTTTGGTATAACTGTAGAAGATGCCATAAACATATTTTTAAATAAAGTTGTAATGGTTGGAGGACTTCCTTTTGAAGTGAAGATTCCTAAATACAATGCTGAAACAATAGAAGCTTTAAAAGAATCAGAAGATATAATAAGTGGGAAAATTCCTGATGAGTCTTTAAGCGTTGAAGATTTTGTCAAAAAAATGAATAGCAAATAATAATTGATAAAAAATAAGAGCCATCGAAAATCATTTTTTCAATAGCTCTTTTGAAGCATATTAATGTTTCAAAAATGATCATTTTTAGTTGACACATTTCTTTTTTTAATATTCCACGAAATCTAATGAAACAAATGCTTTTAAATAAGAGTGTTAAACCTAGAGTGTCAACTAAATATGAAACTCGCCCTTGAATAATCCTAAAATTCCATTAATCCTACCCATAACTTCATCTTTAAATTCTTTCAACTTATTTACTGAATCTTCTGAAGATTTTCCCTTAACTGAAATATATACCTTCATCTTAGGTTCTGTGCCAGAAGGTCTTACAACAAACCAATTACCATTTTCGAATATATATTTTATAACATTGGACTTAGGAAGCATGATCTTAAGTTCCTCATCTTTACTAAAATCTTTTTCAAGGCTAAGTTCATAGTCAAATAATTTTGAAACTTTAGATCCTAAAATTTCATCGATAGGATGCTCTCTTAAATACTCAATGGTGGATTTAATAGCATCTTGACCCTCTTTTCCTTCTAATCCAATATTGACTAAATCCTCTCTATAGTATCCAAATTCATCAAATAGAGCATTCAACGCATCATATAAATTCATACCCTTTTCTTTATAGTAAAGAGCCATTTCGCAAACGAGCATAGAAGCAATAACAGCATCTTTATCTCTTACAAATGTGCCAGACAAATATCCATAGCTCTCTTCAAAACCGAAAATAAATTCTTTCTCATGAGAATATGAAAATTTATTTATAAGCTCACCAATATATTTAAACCCAGTTAAAACATCTAAAATATCCACATTATATCTATTACAAATCTCCCTTGCCATTTCCGATGTTACAATAGTTTTTATGACACAGGAATTTGGCTTTAACTTATTTTCCTCTATAAGAGAAGTAATTATATAATGAGTCAACAATACTCCAGTTTGATTGCCAGTTAAAACCCTATACTCTCCCTCATCATCTAAAACCACTACTCCCAATCTATCACCATCAGGGTCAGTTCCTAGTATGATATCTGGTTTAATAGTTTTTGCCATATCTAAAGCAATTGTAAATACTTGTGGGATCTCAGGGTTTGGAAATGGAGCTGTTGGGAAATTACCGTCCGGAAGCTCCTGCTCTTTAACTACAGATACACTTTCATATCCTAATTCATTTAAAACATGTCTCACAGGAACATTCCCCGTACCATGAAGTGGCGTATAGATGACTTTTAAAGAAGAAGCTTTTTCTTTAACTAAATCTTTTCTTATGGTTAAGCCTATAGTTTTTTCGTAATAAGCTTTATCCACATCTTCACCGATTAAAGTTATCATTCCACTCTCTAATGCTTCCTCAAAAGATACCTCTTTAATCTCATTAAAATCATCTATTTTCTCAATAAGGCTAAGAACTTCATTGGCACTTTCATCAGTCATTTGCCCTCCATAGGAACCATAAGCTTTATACCCATTGTATATCTTAGGATTATGAGATGCAGTTATCATAATACCAGCATCGCACTTGAGATGAGTTACTGAAAAAGAAAGCATTGGTGTTGGTCTTAAGGATTCAAACAAATAAACTTTAATTCCATTTCCAGATAAAACCTCAGCTGCT
>WQUF01000160.1 GCA_009785875.1 Oscillospiraceae bacterium
ATTTGGAGGAATTATTTGTGAGAAAGAATAAATATGTTCAAGATATCTATGAAAGCCCATATGGTGAAGATCTTTTCCCTGAAAGCTATGTTAAAAATGACCCAAAGAAACCTAAGATAGAGGCATTTTACTTCCCAAAATCCGAAGAACAATTAGAAGAAGATAGAATCTTTGAAGAAAAAGTCCGAGAGAGAAGAACCCATAACTTCAAAGAAGGAGTAAATATCTTCGAGGATGTTCAAAAAATAGATATAGGTTTAATGGAAGATGCACCGACAAATTGGAATTATTTCCCTCTTCCAAACGATGCGCAGTTAATATCTTTGATGAATTCCCTTGAAAGCATCGGACTAATAAATCCAATAATTTTGTTAAAGTACCCAAATTACGATTATTACACTATCCTGGAAGGAAAATCGAGAGTACTTGCTTTAAAGAATTTGTACGAGCGAGACCATTTGGATAAATATAGATACCCATTATGCTGCATACTGGATTCAGAAAAAGTGGATGAATATTATCTAAGATCGATGATTCTGGATTTAAACTTTAAATATAGAACTATTCCACAGGATGTGTTCATCAGGATGATTCTAGATAGGCACGCACTACTCAAAAAATCCAAAAAGTTTAGAAAAGAATCCAATGTGGCTGAGCTTCTTGCAGAAGAATTTTTGATGTCGACTTCCAGTATATACAATTACCTGGTTTTAGAAAAATTATCAGAAGAAGTGAAGACGCTTTTATTTGAAAAGAGGATAAATCTTCAGATTGCAAGGTTATTTGCAAAGGTAAATCCAGATGCTCAAAAGATGATTTTAGAAAATATAGACTTTAAAGAAATAAATTGCCTTCATAGGATAAAATATATAGTTGGAGATGGAACAGGTTATACGACTCTAGAAAAAATAAAGGGACACATTGAAGAAGCTAAAGAACTTGTACCTGAGAAGATAAGCTTCAATGTGACCATAAATAAGAAGCTTTTAGGAAAAACTTTAGAAACCTTAATAGATTTAAAAAAATACGCAAGCTTGAATTTATCTGGAATAATGGGAGACAATGCAAATCGCTTTTGCAATATCACCTTCGACCAAAATATCATGAAATATTATATTGAGCAAAATTTAGTTGACGAGAAGGCTGTAAAAAAATTAACTGCTAAGAAAGTACAAGAAATACTATCGAAATGAGATTTGTAATTGAATAGGGCTTTAATTGCAAGAGGCGCATATCTTCATGGTATTAGTAACTAAAAGGTGGTTTATAACCCAAAGCTTATAGCTTTATCAAGGCATTAAGTCTTTATATAAGTAGACTTTTAATTATAAAACTATGGCCAAAGGCAATACTAGAAGATCCATAAAAAGCCCCAAGAAACAAGTTCGCTTTCCGACAAAGTAACTAAGTCATTGTTCAATGTTCAACGTTCAATGTTCAATGTTACAGATATAAAGGGCACCGTAAGAGAATATAGCCAACTTTTTGCGAAAATTGTAACTTTTTATAAAAATACCATGAAATTATTAGAAAAGAATTTTTTAAAAAGAGGAACCTTTTTTCTAAAATGTTAATTTTAGAGTTTATCTTAAAGTAAAGATAAATTAAGGACGTGTTTCAAAAAATGATCAAATTCAGTTGACACATTTTTTTATTACATTCACAAAACTTAACGGAATCAATACTTTAAGTGATATCATAAACTTAAAGGGTGTCAAGTGAATTTGAAACACACCAAATTAAGCCCAAAAGCTTTATTCTTGGACTTAACTTTATTAAATATTCTTAAATATATTACTGAAATCAACTTTCATATCTTTAAATACCATAGATTCTATAATAGTAGAGTCTTCTTCAATTTCTTCTTCATCAAATATATCTGGTAACTCTAAAAAATATCTTCCATTTCTTAAAACATACTGCTCTGCAGTTTTTCTTTTAGGATCTATAATCCAATATTCTTTAACTCCTACTCTCTCATATAATAAAAATTTAGTTACTTTATCTTTCTTCCTTGTTTTATTTGATAAAACTTCTACAATTAATTCTGGAACTCCTTTATAACCATTTCCTTTTATTTTAATATCACCACAAATAACCACTATATCAGGAATTACATAATTAACATCATCATCTTCAACTAAATAAACATTTAAACCTTCTGTATAAACTTGACACTCTTTTCTATTATTATAAAAATATAAAAAGAATATATCCCTTAATTCCTTCACAATAAAAGAATGTGCAAAACTTGTATTAACTATAATATATGTCTTACCATTTATAACTTCTTTTACTGGATCTACCAAATCTTGAATATTTATATTTTCTAATTTTAATTCACTCATTTTATCATCTCCTTCAACTATTTATAATAACTATTATATATCATATTATTAATAGGGAAGAAAGGTTTTAAAAAAATACCATGAAATTATTAGAAAAGAATTTTAAAAAAGAGGAACCTTTTTTTCTAAAATCTTGATTTTAGAGCTAATAATAAAAAGGTCCCATCAAAATACTATTACCACTATTCAATATTCATTATTCATTATTCATTTTACATACGGTTCTCCATCTGCAAGAGGAGGAGTAGTTTTTCCTATGAATCCAATAAGAACTATAAGGACTATAACATATGGTATCATATAATATATTTCTGTTGGAACACGTACTATAGATTGCAATTGTATTTCAAGAGCCTCTGCAAACGCAAATAATAAACAGCCTAATGCAGCATTTTTTGGCTTCCAATTTCCAAATATGACCGCTCCAAGCGCAATATACCCACGCCCTGCAACCATCCCTTCCCTATAAAGAGGGGTTGATCCAAGTGTCAATGCAACTCCTCCAAGTCCTGCAAGTGCCCCTGAAAGTATGACGCATAAATACCTTATTTTATAAACATTTATGCCTAATGTATCAGCTGCTTTTGGATGTTCACCTACAGCTCTTATCCTAAGCCCGAGCTTAGTCCTATAGAGTAAAAATATCAACAATAAAACTATAACAATGGCTAATATAACAAAATAATTTATTTGTGTTAAAAATGATCCTATTATTGGAATTTTTGACAATGAATTAGGGAGATTCTGTATCCCTGGCACTGGATCGGTTTGATTTCCTGTGTTAAATATCTTTCCTACAAGAAAAACTGCTAATGCTGTTGTAAATAAATTAATTGCAACTCCTGAGATTATTTGATTCGATCTCAAATTAATGCATAAAAAAGCGTGAACGAGTCCAATTACTGCTCCAGCTAAAGCTCCTAAAAATATTCCAAATATTGGACCATAGAAATGAGATCCTAAAACCCCAAAGAAGCATCCAATAGTCATCATACCTTCGAGACCTATATTTACAACGCCGCTCTTTTCAGATATGACCCCTCCCATCGCAGCAAAAGTCAGAGGTGTTGCTAATCTTAATGCAGCTGCAAATACTAATGCACATTGCCATATGAAACCACCAATATTATTCATGAAGTATCGCCTTCTTTCTCTTTCTATTTTCGAAGTATTTAATGATATAATCTGAAGCCACAAACAGTATTATGATGGCTTGGATTATAGCCACGATCTGCTTTGGAATGCCATTTAACTGCATCATCCTAGAGGAAGCGTTGAGTGCTCCAAATAGACAAGCTGATAATATGCATGCTAGTGGGTTACTCTTTGCTAAAAGTGCTACAGCCATTCCATCTAGTCCAAATCCCGGAAACCCTCCAATAAGATTTGATACTTTAAGTAGATTACCAGAAACATGGGTAGCTCCTCCTAAACCTGCTATAACACCTGATAACACAATGGCAAGCACCATATTCCTTTTTACGTTAATTCCACCATATTCAGCAGCAGATGGATTCGATCCGACTGATCTCAATTCATATCCAATGGTAGTATGTTTTAACAAATAATAGATCAAAAATGCCACTAAAATCCCAATAAATATAGAATAATTAGCTTTTGAAATTGATATAAATCGTGGAATCATTGCACTTGGCATTATTTGAGGTGTAGCATCTCTTACGGTAAGTGGAGTTCTCATTATGATGAGGTTTATAAAGTTAAGGGCAATATAATTTAACATGATAGAAGTTATAACTTCATTTATTCCACGCTTTGCTTTTAAAAAACCAACAATAGAGGCATATCCTCCACCTGCAAGCATTCCACCTATTATGATAAGAGGAATATGTATAAATGGACTAAGCCCAGGTAAAAGTCCAATCAAAGCTGCTGCGAGCATTCCCATCATAAATTGACCTTCTGCTCCTATGTTAAATAGACCTGTCCTAAAAGCGATGGCATTTGCTACCCCAGTGAATATAAGCGGTGTCACATATTCTAGCATTTGAAAGAAAACTTGCTGATTTTGAAAACTTCCTTGCCATATAGACACAAAAAGATCTTGGATTGCATTAAAATATTTAGCAATTGAGTAATTCTTTGACCACATTACAAAGAATCCAGATATTATTATAGCGACTATTATTGCGATAAAAGGGAAAAACGCATTTAAAACTGAATATAGAGATATTTTTGATCTTTCATTTATCGACTTTTCACCCATTATGCCTTACCTCCTGCCATTAATCTACCTAGTTTATATTCATCGGCATCTTTTCTATCCATGACGGAAACTATTTTGCCGCTGTACATGACTGCAATTCTATCAGATAAATCGAGAATTTCATCCAGTTCAAAAGAAACTAAAAGTATTGCAGTTCCTTTATCCCTTTCCTCTATAAGCCTTTTATGAATGTATTCAATAGCTCCCACATCAAGCCCTCTAGTAGGTTGTGCCACAACTAGTAGTTTTGGATCTTTAAATATTTCTCTGCCAACGATTAGTTTTTGTTGATTTCCGCCAGAGAGAGTTTCTGCATTGACATTTTCATTAGGAGTTCTCACGTCAAATTCTTTAATTATTTCCTTTGTGTGTTTTTTTATTTTATCGTACTTTAAAATGATGCCATTTGAAAATTTTTTATCTTTGTGCATTCCTAATACAGCATTTTCATAAAGCGGAAACTTAAGCAAAAGCCCTCTTTTTTGCCTATCCTCAGGTACATGTCCAAATCCTAATTTAACCACATCTTCGCTAGTTTCTTCTATTATCTCATTATTTTCAATTTTGACGCTGCCTTTAGTCGCTCTTAAAAGCCCTGCTATGATTCCAACAAGTTCACTCTGACCATTGCCGTCTACACCTGCAATTCCTAATATCTCACCGCTTTTCACGCTCAAACTTAAATCGTCGATTACCTTAACTCCTCTTTTATCTACATAATTTAAATAATTCACCTTTAAAACTTCACCTTTTGGATGGGCTTCTTTCTTATCAGTAGAGAGATTGACTTTTCTCCCCACCATCATTTCAGCTAACATATCGATATTTACATCTTTTGTATATAAGCTATCTATTACCTTCCCTCTTCTTATTATTGTAACTCTATCGCTCATTTTCATTATCTCTTTAAGCTTATGAGTTATCAGGATAACCGACTTCCCTTCTTTTTTAAGGTTGTCTATGATGATAGCGAGTTCGTCTATCTCTTGAGGGGTCAAGACCGCTGTAGGCTCATCTAAAATAAGGATATCTGCTCCTCTATAAAGAGCTTTTATTATCTCTACCTTTTGTTGCTGTCCCACTGTAATATCGCTTATGAGGGAATCGTATTTAACATTAAATCCATACTTCTTTGCTATATCTTGTACATCTTTTTCAGCCTTTTTCATATTAATCTT
>WQUF01000161.1 GCA_009785875.1 Oscillospiraceae bacterium
TTATTTATGGTTTAAAGATTAAAAACATAACTGCAGTTATTATGACCCCAAGAAGTGCTCCTATTATCACTTCCCATATATTGTGTATTTCAGCGTCTACCCTTGATTGCGATACAATTAAAGCTAAAACATATGCCAGTGCAATGACCATAGGTTCCTTTATAGAAAAAGCTATGATGGTTGCAAGAGAAAATGAAAGAGTACTATGCCCACTAGGCATACCTCCTCTTAAAGGAGTACCTTCTCCAACCAAGCTTTTTAAAATGATGGTCACAATAAACACGATGATGAGCACAAAAAATACAAACAATGCATCTGTCCTTCTAATTGTACTTATGACATTAAAATTGATATCGCTTAATTTATTGCTTAATATTACATAGCCTACAAGCACAGAAGCTATAGCAGAGACTAAAACAGCTCCAGCTGCTGCATCTTTTGCACGTTTTGCAAGGGGATGATAATGCTGAGCCGTTAAATCTACTATGTATTCCAGCGCAGTATTGATAAGTTCAGCAAACATCACAAAGGCAACACAAAGAACTAAAACGCCAACTTCAGCCCGTGTCAAAGTAAAAAATAAGCACATTATTAAAACTATAAAAGCCATGACCATATGAATTTTCATGTTGGCTTCAGTTCTCACAGTCTCAATTATACCTGTAATAGCATTATTAAAACTTGCCAGCAATCTCTTTAGCATAATCTCTTACCTTGATTTCTCTAAGATATATTCTTCTCTTGCTCTCATCTTTAATTTGTCTTCTTCTATAATATGATCATAGCCTAATAAGTGCAACAATGAATGAACCATCAAATAAGAAAATTCACGAAAGAAAGAAGTACTGTATTCTCTGCTCTGCTCGATTATTTTGTCCATACAAATAAGCACATCTCCTAAATATAAATAATTTTCAATGAAATATTCTTTCTTAAAGATATAATCTATGTACATATCTTTAAAAACCTGACCTTTTTCATAATTTAAAAGTGGAAAACTTAAAACATCGGTAACTTTATCTATTTTTCTACATTCATTGTTGATTTCCTTTATAAAATCTTTATCGCATACAATAACATTTACATAATAATCTAAAGATACCCCTTCTTCTTTGAATAAAAAGCTTGCAATATCTTCTGCTTCTTTTAAAACATCCTCATCTATATTATTAACTCTTATATCAAAATCAATCAAAATATCAACGCCTAACTTAATTTTGTTTTCACTTCATCTTTAGGATATTCAACTCTCTCATGATATACTCCTATTAAAACATTATAAATTGCTTCGCGAATCTTTGAAAGCTCGCTTAATGTAATTGGAGCATCATCAAACTGCCCTTCTTCAAGGCGACTTTTTATTATGGAATCTATTGTTTTATAAATATTTTCACGGGACTTTTCTTTTAACGATCTCACTGTTGCTTCAACAGCATCTGCTATCATTATTATTGCAGACTCCTTCGTCTTAGGTATCCGCCCTTTGTATCTAAAATCATCTTCTTTTATTTCATCCGGGTTTGCGCTTTTATTTTTCTCGTTTAAATAAAAGTATTTTACAAGCGTGGTACCATGATGCTCTACCATTATATCCTTTATGGATTCTGGTATTTTATATTTTTTGCTTAAAGCAACTCCATCTATGGTGTGACTTAAAATTATCTGTGCACTTTCATAATTTGAAATATTGTCGTGCGGGTTATCCATATTTATCTGATTCTCTTTAAAATACATTGGATTTAAAAGCTTTCCTACATCGTGATAATAGCTTGCAACGCTTGCAAAAATATGATCTGCATTTATCGCTTCTGCACCAGCTTCAGCAATATTTGCAACAGAAATGCTATGATTATAAGTACCCGGTGCTTCCATTAAAAGCTTTTTTAAGAGAGCATTGTTAAAATTTGATAGCTCTAATAGTTTAAGAGGTGTTACAATTTTAAAGAGCGTCTCTAAAATAGGTAAAAGCCCTATGATGATTACACCAGAAAGAATCCCGCTGCAAAAGGAGAAAAATGCCTGAAAGAGTATTTTATCATATACCATGCTCCTAAAAACTCCAAAAGCGAGGGTAGTGATAAATCCACAAATTCCTATGATAAACGATACAACTATTACATCATTTCTCTGGGTTATTTTTTTATTTATCATGCAGGTTATTATTATGCTGAGCATTATGATCAAAATCAATACGGCATCATAGGATAATACCATAGAGATTATGGGCAAATACAGCATTGTGGTAACTAAAGTTGCCTTTTCCTTTCCTGTCAATAAAAGTATAAAAATTGGACCTGCAGCAAATGGTATCAGGTAAGAATATCCACTAAAAATTTTTGTAAGTATGATTAAAATGACCATCACAGCGTTTATTAAGATTAAATTTTTTGTCTTTAAAAACACTGAATCTTTTTTTCGACGTAAATACAAAAATTGTATTAAAAACGTTATAATTATGACAAGTGAAAGTGCTGTAAGCTGGAGTACATTTACATTAAATCCAGAACCTAATTGACCAAGGCTCTTCAAAACTTCTAAATCATTTACAGTAACTTTTTCACCTTGTTTTACAACTATATCGTCCTTTTTAATGATGACAGGTGCCACTTTATTTTTGGTATCATTTTTTAAATCTATGGTTCCTTGTTCATCATAAAGTTGATTTGGTTCAAGTACGTCCACTACTATACTGCTGCATATCTTTTTTTCATCAACGATTAATCCTAGATAATTCACAAGGTCCTCAGCATAGAAAGCAGCACTTTTTAAATCTTCTGCATGATTACTTCTTATAGTCACATTATCATAAATAGCACCTATAAGCGAGTTAATAGAACCATGAACCCTTTGAAGGCTTACATTATCAAGTTTAAGTAGGGTTAACAAATCTTCATCAGACACCACTATATTTATAGAACGCTTTATAGATGAAATTTTATCTTGATCTGACTTGAGATTTTCATCGCCCTTCACTCTATTGATATTAGAAAAGAGCAAGTCGATTTTTGTAACAATATTTTCTTTAACATTTGCAACATGTTCGTATTGATCCACTACCCCACTAATTGCTTTCTCAATATTTTGTTCAGTCGATAGTTTGTCTTCAACATCTTTGCTCGCCCTTATGGTTACATTTGAAATAGCATTTTCCACAAGATCATATTTAACCTCTATCACATCATCTATCAATGTAGCTAAAATAATTAAGAATGCTATTATGTAAATTATTGACCACTTAAAATATCTCATTTTATTATCTTTTGAGTTTTCACTCATTGTATCTAACACACCCTTAATTTTATTTCTCTGCTATGTTTTCTATCCCTATTAGCAATAGTTTCACAACAAGTGTATCATTTATTTGTTTCTTATCGATTATAGTATCTTTTACTTCAATCGCTCTATCGCAATTTCTTATGATCTTATATGTAAGTTCTTTTTTAGCATATTCCATGATTTTATCTTCATCTACGCTGACTATTTCCTCCCTATACTCAACATATTTTGTGAATTTTAAAAATCCTATATTAGTATCTATTTTATCATATTTAATATACTTTATAGTGTTATTTTTAATTTTAAATTCATTATTAAATAAATTAATACTTATATTTAACATGCTATTCCCGGAATATACTTTTACCTTCTTCTTTAAAGGATATGCAGCTTCGCTTTCATAGAACACCTTTGCAAAAACATCGCCACTAGCACCATTACCTGTGGTCTGAATTAAGACATCTCCTTTTTTTACAGTATCTCCTTTTGAAACAGTGACAACACCTTTAATAGAATAGAACCTGTCAATTACCCCATCTTTTATAGCTTTAATTTCATATTTTACTGGTTTTTCTTCTATAATTGGAGGGGTTATCTTCTCTTCAATATTGATATTTAAAATTCCGCCAACTACCCTTGCCTTGCACCATAGAATATTTTCATCCTTATCCATCAAAAGCTTTTCCACTTTTTGAAAATTAAATTCACTCTTTGGCATTCCTTCGATAATACCATTTTCGTATAAAATCTTCCTAATTTCAAGAGGAGAAACGATATTTCCTGTTTCAATATCCATTTTCCAGATAAAATTTTCAAAATATAGGAAAACACCAATGCAAAATATCGCAATAAGCAAAACTGCTGCCCTATTTTTAATGAATGAAAAAATCTTATGCCAAGAAATGGTGCGGACTTTTTCTATTTTGCTATTAGTTGATTTGCAAAATTCTTCTATAAAAGGAAATTTATCCTTATCTATTTCAAAATATATCTCAACAAAACTAAGCCTCTTAAAGTTTTTAATCTTAATATCATTCGTCCACAGATAATTCAATAGCCTTTCAGGGTAGTGAGTCAATATGTTCACAGATAGTTTATGATTATTAACATCTTTTATCTTTTTATTTATCATAATTTTCAAACTCCACCTTTTTAATCATTCCATTTATTACAATAGTGCCACCAGCCATGAATACAATCTTAAAATCATCTCCATAAAGGCTGATCTTTCCAACTTTAGTTATTATAGTTATGTCGTTTTTTCCAAAAAATTCTACACCATTGTGATTTTCAATTATTATTTCATCTTTGCCTACTATAGTTATTTTAGGAAATATATCCATTAATTCAGAAATTATATTATTATCCATGAGAGTTACTCCTAATAAATCATTCATAAATAATCTATGTTAGATAAATTAAAAATATTCTTAGAGCAATGAATATTGAATAATGAATAGTGAATAATGAATATTGAATAATGAATATTGGTAATAATGAATAGTGATTTAGTTAATACCAAAAGCTTCGCTTTCGGTATTAACTATTTTATTTTTGGATTAACTATTTTATTTTTGTTATTTCAGAATTTGTTTTAGTGCAACTTTTCAGACTTACAAATGGGGACCCTTTGTAAAGAAGCTTCTTCTGTATCATTAAGTCAGCTAATGCCATTAACTCGCTATCTTCAATGTCAGAACGAATGTCTTTAATAGTGACTTTACTTATTCCCCCATTTGTTAAATTAAACAAAAACACTACCGTTGATACTATCATCGCTATCCCTCCATGATTATGCTGATATTATTTTTTTGAATCTCTTTTAAACTGTATTGCAATGCACTTCCAATAGCAGTGCCGAGATCCAGAAAATCTTGATCTGTTGCCTCAAGCGGCATCAGATCGAATGCTTGTTTTTTGCTGACTTGTTTGCCTTCTTCTGTTAAAGCAGAATATAATACAGATATTGAATTGTTCTTTGTAATTGATATTGCTGACATTAAAATCCCCCCTTAAATTCATATATTTTATATTATTAAAGTTGCCCTTAAAATGTTACAAGCATAATGAACATTTTTTAAGAATATTAATATAATAACTATATAAAAGTTTTGGAGGATTGAAATGAACGATAATGTGTTATATGGAATTGACCTTAGACCTTCGTATAGGCTAAAAAACGATGAAATTAAAGTGACAAGTACTGAATTAAAAATAAACCACTCACCTGAAGAGATCAAAAAATGGGCTGAAGCTGAGAGAATTGCAATTCAGAAGAGAGAAAAGAACTTCGCTGATGGAGTCAATTTCTATGAGAACTTTGAAAAGGTGGATATAGAGTTAATAGATGATACCCCAGCAGGTTGGAACTTGTTTGATGAGCCTAAAGAGACTGAAATTGCAGAGATGATGAGGAGCATCGATCAAATTGGCTTATTGGAACCAGTTTATTTGACGAA
>WQUF01000162.1 GCA_009785875.1 Oscillospiraceae bacterium
AATTGCCTCTGTTATCGTAAACAAATTCAGTGATTAATTCGTCTGGAGTTTTTATGGATGTTAGCCTTGATAATTCATCATATCCATAAAAAAATTCTCCACCATTTGGCTTTGTGATCTTTGTAACCCTGTCGTTTAAATTTGTTTCATACCTTGTTACAGCACCGATTTGGTCTATGACTTCCTCTAAAACTCTGTGAGCATCGTATTTATATGAAATCTCTCCGCCTTCTGGGTAGGTAACTTTAACTAAGTTGTTTAAGCTATCGAACTCATAATTTTTTTCATTTTTAAGGGGATCTATTTCTTTTATTAGATTGCCCACACAATCATAAATATATTCTCTAGTTCCACCATCAGGATATTCTATCTCTATAAGCCTCTTCAATGGGTCAAATGCATATTTTGATATATTTCCATTTTTGTCTTTAAACTCATCCAATAGATTTAAAGCATTATAGCTGTAAGTTATAGTGTTCTCCTTAGCATCTGTAACTTTGGTCAGGTTTCCATTGCTATCGTGTTCAAATTCTGTCTTTGCATTTAACGGATCTAAAGATTCTACAAGCCTATTTAAGCTATAGCTATATTTAAATGTTCTCTCTTCTAAATCTTTTGATTCTTGTTTCTGAACTAAATTGCTAATAGAGTCATATGAGTACGTTGTTACTTTTCCTTCAGCATCGGTGAATGTCTCCATTCTACCTAATAAATCGTAGCTGTAGTTATTCTCTCTGGTGTCGAAGAGAACAGCTTGAGTGACTTTACCAAGGCTGTTATAGCTGTAAGTTTCAGTTCTTTCTAATACATCGGTTTTCTTTATGAGCTGTCCTTTAAGGTCGTACTCATATTCCATGGAATTTCCAGCGTTATCCCACACTTTTTCAAGCTTTCCAATGGTGTTATAGCTGTATTCTCTTATCAAACCTTTAGGACTTGTTTCTTTGATTATCCTCTTCATGTTATCATAGACAAAAGAGTATTCAGTTTCATCAGGTCTAACGATTTTTACGTTATTCCCTGCTGCATCGTATTCAAATTCATAGAATCTTCCTTTGCAGTCTATGGTCTTTTTTATCAAAGTTCCTTCATTCATCTTATATTCTGTGGTGTTTAAAAGTGCATCGATTATCTTGACTAAATTTTCAGATTCATCGAATTTATAGCTGGTTTCATGGAGTAGAGGATCTATTATTTTAGTTAAATGGTTCAATTCGTCAAATTCATAGCTGTATATATTTTTGTTTGGATCCTCAAAGCTTATCCTGTTTCCGTTCAAATCGTAGGTGTTTTTCTTTACTTCATCTAATGCATTTTTTGTCTCTAAAAGCCTTCCTACAGGGTCATAAACAAAATCTGTCTCGTAGGATCCTTCATTTATGATCTTTATGGTTCTGTTTAATCCATCATAAAAAAACTCAGCTTCTTCATTAAGTGGATTTATGGTCTTTATTAAATTGTTATTTTTATCGTATTCATAATTGAATACTCTATTTTCGCTGGCTCTTATTTGTGTGATATTACCATTGAGGTCATAATCCATCTCAGTTAAATAGCATAAAGGATCGACAATCTTCACGATTCTTCCCATGATATTGTATTCATAGAACGTCATTCCATTATTTGGTGCTACCACTTGGATCAATCTACCCATTTTATCATATGCAAAAATAGTCTCTGTGCCATCTGGTTTTGTTATTTTTGTAGGTTTTTTTAATATCTGATCCCACTCAATTAGCGTTGTCGAATCGTTTGGCTCTTCCTTCGAAATTATATTACCTTGAAGATCATAGGAATATCTTTTAAAGATGCCATTTCCGTCTACTTCTTCAGTAATTCTCTTCATTGAATCGTAGGATTTTGTCTTTGTTAAACCTCTTTGATCTTCGCTCTTTATTTCAAGGTTGTTTTTATCGTAAATGTATTCAGTTTTGTTGTTTTTAGGATCCATTGCTTCTATGACTTTATTTGCTCCATCATGGACAAATGTTGTTTCATTTGCTCTTGGATCTGTTATTTTAACTACATACCCTGCATTATCGTAATCAAAGCTAGTAGTTCCACCATCTTTTGCAATCTCCTGTGTTATTTCTCCTCTTAAATTATATACTGTCTTAGATAAATTCTCTTCAGGATCTTTAATTTGAGTCCTCTGGTTCATTTCATTGTAGCTAAATTCATATTCATTTTCCATAGGATCTACAAAGCTTGTTAACTTACCACCATCATATGAATACAATGAAATATTACCCATAGGATCAATTTTCTTAACCATCCTGGAAAGATTATCATATTCAAATGTGATCACGCTTTCATCTGGTCTTACCACTTCGATTAAATTTCCTCTCAAATCGTAATCAAAGTTGGTTTCAGATCCATCAAAATCTATGACTTTAGTCTTTAGGTTCAGGCTGTTATATTCGTAGCTTTTAACATGGTTATCTGCTCGAGTTTCGCTTAAAACATTGCCATTTAAGTCATAGGTGAATTCTGTTATAAGCCCAGCCTCATCTTTAATGGATTCTAGATTCCCTTGAGAATCATAAGTCCTTTCAGTGAAGGAACCATCAGCATTCTCTACCTTTGTAATTCTAAATTTCTCATCAAAAAAGTATTTGGAAATGTTCCCTTCAGGGTCGTGAACTTCTGTGAAACCTTCATCATAAATAAATTCGACTTCATGATCATTTCCATCCTTCTGAGCTACTACTTTCCCTTCATTATCATAAACGTTAGCACAGACGATGTTTTCATTTTGATCAATCCAGCTTGTCATGTAATGATTTTCATCATAATTGTAGGTAGTAACTTGTCCCAAAGCATCTGTAAATGTAACTAAGTCATCGGTTGAGTTATATCCATACTGCAAAGTTCCACCGTTAGGAAGTGTTATTTGGGTTATCTTCTTACCCTGATCAACAGTTATTATATATTTATCTCCAAATGGTCCTATGATCTCTTTTAAAATATAATCTTCATCATATACTATTTGTGTTACATGCCCTTTGATGGTCTTTATTTCTGTCTGTACTCCGTACATATCAAAATAAGTCACAGTTTTATCTCTATCTTCTATTTCATATGTATAGTATTCTACTGTTTCTTCATCTACTACTTCGCTATGAAAGATTGCTGTTAAATTGTAATATAGTCCCAATGGAGGAATATAACCACCATTTCCGTCTTCTTCAAAATAAACTGCTGCGCCATCAGCTTTGAAATATATTATCGTCCCATTATCAGTTTTAATTAAATTTTCACAATAGTTAAAACTCCATCTTCTACCAAAGAATGAGTTGTATGGCTCTCCTTTTGAGTTATATGATCTTTTTACTGAGAATCTATTTCCTAATTCTTCAATAAAGGCATCTTCCAACTCAACAAAGAAATTGCCGGTGTTGAAATTTATAGGTTCGAAGCCATATATGCAGTGCTGCTGCCTTCCCATTAAGGAACTATCTATTTGACGTTTTTGCTCATCGGTGAGTGGTGGTGGGTTATATGGATTATCCTGATTTTGCTGTGGGTTTCTTATGAATATGGTGTTATTTTCAACAAGGAGTGGATCTTGGACATGATTATCTTTCATTAGAACACCATATGGCACTCCATAATGAACCGCAACGAATGGGAATACATCTTTTTGTTTCATCTGATATATGATAAAGGTATCGCTGGATTTTTCACTGCTTGATACATTATCTTTTGAAGCTGTTGCATAAAATCTATATAGCACATCGTGATTTAAATTGATGACTGGTCCTAACGATTGCCAGTTGGAGTCCTTTGATTTATACTTTGTTCCATTAGGGAACATCCAGTTAAAGCTTGTTGAATCAGGAAATCTATAAACTAGGCTTGCTATTGTAAAACCATCAAATGCAGGATTATCTGGTGAAAGTCTATATTCTACTAAAGCTGTTGGTGTAGCCATCCCATCTATAAATGCCCCATTAAACTGCTGTTTACCTTTTAAATCTTTCTCTGTAATTGTTCTTACGTTTATAGTTAGATCCTCTAATGGATAGTTCTCATCTACTGGATCTAATAATTCCCACTCAATTTGGATCTGAGGCATATAATTCATGTTTCCACCTGCAGTGTTGGGAGAATTAAATCTCTCGCATTGGGTGTTTCTCTCATTATTTGATATTAATACAATCCCATAGTTTGGATATAAACCTTGAATCCAATCATTTATAAGTCCAGTTATATCATAGGATAAGAATTCTCCACCATTATATGAAGACCTTGGACCATCAATTTCAGTATGCACTTCAGGTTGGTTATTCCATGTTATTGAGCCAGGATTCCAATCTGCATCATCTACTCGATATAATAATATTTCATTTGCAGGTTTATTTACATTCTGACTATAGTGGCTTATTTGATATATCTTAAATGTAGCATTCAATATAGCTGCATCCACAGAAATCTCTGAATAAGGAATTTTTGAATATACCCTAGTTGATCCAAGTCCTGCTGGGTGACCAAATTGTGGGTCATTTGTTCCCGTCTGAACACCATCATCGTATCCAATGTAAAGATATCCACTGTCACCTATAACCGAGTTTGCGGCATACTCTTCTACAGCTGCCATATACTGACCGCTTAAAATGGGTATGTCGATTATTGGATCTATCCTGATTTCATATTGTCTCTCATAAGATAATAGCCAGTCTTGATCAAGTTCTATCGTCACAATATTTTTGTCATTCACTATTTCTAAACTAAGCTTTGTATTAAAGCACATTGAACCTAATATATCTATCATCATTGGTACAGAAATAATATAGTTTGGATATTCACCAATGCTTTTAGCAACATATAATTGATTATCTCTAAGCTCTATCTCTTGATTTGGTACTATCAATTCATATTGAAAAGTATTTTGGGGGACTTTACTCTTCAAAATGATATCTTCCTTCACTTGCATGTTGAGAACCGTATATCTATAGTCGATGTTATCAAAGCTTAATTATCGTTTATCAAAGTGTTATCGATCTTTTCTTCGATCCCATCAGCATTTGTAAACGTATTTGGAATGTTAGTAATGATGGTCATAAATCTATTCTCGGCTATCTGATAAGTTTTTGAGAATTTCTTTTCATCTATTAACGTTCCATTTAAATCATTGTTTTCACTTAAACTCATTTTCCCTCCTGAATTTATTATTTGTAGCTTTTTAAGCTCATTAAAATAAACTCCATTTCATTAAAAGTATAGTTTAAAATGTTCCAATTTTAAAGAAAATTTTTCCATTAAAATTTTACAAAAACCATTGAGGTTTTAATAAAGTGAACCAACATACTTAAATGTTCTATTATGAACACATCAAACAATCCACAGTTCTTTTAGAAGCTTTTTAGTCAAAACTGATCATTAGAATCTTTTGTAGCTTAAGCTTCTTTTGTAATATTTTAGAAAACTCAGTAGAACGAATTATTACTTGGAATAAATAGACTTTTAATCCAATAAAATATCTTTTAATTTATATCACCTTTTATTATCTAGCTTCATAATATAATATTGAAAGCTCAAATTTAATTGATTGGAGGTGATTCATATAATTAGTAGGTCATTTAAGTCCAGCACTTTGTCTATATATTATGATATGTTACCAGATACAGGGATGTTAATGAAAAAGAAACAAAATATAAATTTTCTTTCTAATTCCTCATCTGATGATGATAAATATGCTGTTTCCGTTGCTGTTTCAAAGATCCTATCGTCT
>WQUF01000163.1 GCA_009785875.1 Oscillospiraceae bacterium
ATCTACAAATGCTCGAAGATGCTGGTTTTAAAATATTATTTACATTAAATGAAAAGGAACAGGATTTTGGAGAACCATTCGTATGGGTTTTATGCCAAAAGTGTCAACGATGTATTGCCACTTCAAAAGGAAATTATAATTAGATGGCTAAACGATACTTCTCCTACATATGGATATGGCTTTGATCACAGCTATGCTTTGATATTTCAAAATAGATCTTCTTGAGATTATAACGTATATCCGTTATAATAATTATACGAGGAGGATTAAAAATGAATGTAAAAAATCGCTTAGAGCAAATGAATATGACGAAATATAAACTTTCAAAAATTAGCGGAGTGTCTTTTACCACAATCAGTGAAATTACAACAGGTAAATCAAAAATCAAAAATTGTACTGGTGACACATTGTATAGACTTTCAAAGGCAATGGGCGTGACTATAGAGGATTTGCTTACAGAAGAAATGGAGTATAGGCAGAGTTTTGAAGCATATAAAAGTAATATTTGCCACATGGTAAAAGATATGGGTGATATTGATTTTATAATTAGTACTTTAGAATCAAATAAAATAAGAGAGCTATATGAAAAACAGTGGTATCCTGAAAGCTTGTATCTTCTGGCCATGGTGGATTATTTAAGTCATGAAAATGATTTACCAATATGCATCGATTATAATGATATTCGCACCAAAAAACTCAAGGAACCCATTTATCCATCGAGCATCTTGACCATGTGTGCTGTTATTAAGAGTGATGCACCGAAAATAGAAAGTCAAAACGAGGCGATACCTGAATTTATGCAGTTCAACATCGTAGAGAGCGAGGTTCGTAATGTCTTTTGATATACAATTCACCAAAGAAAATCTCAATACCTATTTGAAAGAATTAGGTAAAGAATTTAGAAAATTGAATGGAACAAAGATGCCCGCCGAGATAATCTTAATTGGCGGTGCGGCTATTCTTGCGAACTACAGTTTTCGTGAAATGACTTATGATATTGATGCAATAATATTAGCGTCATCTGCGATGAAAGAAGCAATCAACCATGTAGGCGACAAGTTGAATTTACCTACAGGTTGGTTAAATGAAGATTTTAAAAACACAAAATCGTATTCCAATAAACTTCTTGAGGTATCTATCTATTATAAAACTTTTTCAAATATACTCACTATCCGGACAGTTTCTGCTGAATATCTTGTTGCTATGAAATTGATGTCCGGAAGGAGATATAAAAACGATTTATCTGATATAGCTGGTATATTGCGAGAACATCAAAGAAATGGAACACCAATCACACAAGAAGCAGTCAGTAGGGCAGTAACTATTTTATATGGCAGTTGGACTGATATACCTGTAAATTCAAAAAAGTTCATAGAAGCAGCTTTTAAAAGCGGTGACTATGAAACTATGTATCTACAGAATGTTGATAGTGAAAATCAATCGAAAGATATCTTAATTGATTTTGATAAATCCAATCCAGGAAAACTTAGAAAGCTTGATGGAGAAGATATCAGCACAATCTTGGAACAAGCAAGGCGAAAGCGACAAAATAAAAAGATCAATCGCAATTAATGAGGAGCACTTTTTTCTTATAGAGAGGGGATTATTCATGAAAGCAAGAGAGCTTTATGACCAAGCTAAAAAGTGATTTTATAAAAGAAGGTATAAAAGATGTGGATTGGGCAAAAAGAATGTCAAATCTAGACAAGTATTTATTTTCAGAGTTTAAAGAAAACGGTGGTATGGGGTTAATGTGCGATTTTACTGGGGCGATTGAAAAGGTATATACAACTGTTTTTCTCTCTGAAAAGGTATTATCTAGGGTATTTTATTGATGATGAACCTGACTTATACGATTTGTAGGGGAAACGAGATCTTTCATGAATATATATTCAGGACACCGTGTCTCGAATGTATATTCGTTAATATATTTTTACCTATATTTAAGAGAAAGCAAATTTTTAAGGCGGGTGGATGAGAAATGATACGACTTGAAACAGAACGGCTTATTATTCGTGACCCGGAATGGTCAGATTTTCCAAGCTGGCACAAGCTCTTGTCTGATGCGAAAACAATGTATTTTTTGGATGATTTACGTACATATTCCGAAGAAGATAGTCGTCAAAATTTATCGATTGCCATATCCGAAATATTTAAATCTAATAGGAAAAAATATTTCTTTGCCATAGAAAAGCGAGATAGCGGTGAATTCATAGGCTCTATAGGTTATACTGTTTTAGACGACACGCCATTAGGCGAAATTGTAGGAGCTGGATATTTTATTTTGCCCGAATATCACGGTAATGGATATACACCAGAAGCGTTACGTGAGCTTTTGCGCTTTGCCTTTGAAGAAAATGGTGTCTATCGCTTGGAAACCGGATGCTTTGTCGAGAATCACCCCTCAGAAAGGGTAATGCAAAAGAGTGGGTTAATCCGTGAAGGTTACTTGAAAGAATGCGCATGGCACGACGGAAGGTTAAAAGACCGGGTTTCTTATAGATTGCTAAAGCCTGAATGGATGGCTGGGAAAGTACACGCTGTATAATTCGAAGGGCATTCAAATGAAAAAATATACACGCTTAAGTAATTATTTTTTTAATAATTTAGTATTTTTTACCATATAAATTAATATGATGTAGTAAATATTTATTATTAAAATATATTTTTCCTTAAGTTAGGATGTGCGTATATGCCAAATTTTATAGATATAACAGGTCAGAGATTTGGAAGATTAGTAGCTATTCGTCCAACGGATCAGCGTAAAGGAGGACAAGTATTATGGGAATGCAAATGCGATTGTGGAAATATAGTTAAAACTGTACAGACAAGCCTGAAAGCCGGAACCACAAAATCATGTGGATGCTTACAAAGAGATGTCACTGCGCAAATGGGAAGAAATAGAGCTAAAGATTTAACGGGTCTAAGGTTTGGAAGATTAGTAGTCACTCGTTTAACAGACAAGCGCAAAGGAGGACGATTTGTATGGGAATGTAAATGCGATTGCGGAAATGTGATTGAAGCTCATTCTCCTAGCCTTCTAAGTGGAGATAGAAAATCATGTGGATGTTTGGCAAAGGAAGCATGTTTACGATTAGAAAAAAATAATACTATAGATATAACAGGACAAAGATTTGGAATGTTAGTAGCTATTCGTCCAACAGGCAAGAAGAAGAAAGGTTCCACTTCTAGTCCTGCAATATGGGAATGCAGATGTGATTGTGGAAATATAATTGAAGTTCAAAAGAAGAATCTTCTAAGAGGAAGTAAAAAATCGTGTGGATGTTTGTTCCATGAGATGATGGTTGAGCATGGAAAGAGCATAGATGTACATAAGGTATTTGGTCTCGTAGAAAATACTTCACTTAGCATGTTAAAAGACAAAAAGCCTCGGAAAGACTCAAAAACAGGATATAGAGGTGTGTATTTCAGCAATAGAGATCAAAAATATATTGCATCTATAGGGTTTAAAAAGAAAGACAAAAAATTAGGTAGTTTTGATACATTGGAGGAGGCAGTAAAAGCTCGTGCCAAAGCGGAAAAGGAGATATATGAACCATTTTTGAAAAAGTATGAAGAAAATTACTTAGAGGATGAAAAGGATAAAAATAAGTAAATTTTTTAATGAATTTGTGCCACCATTGGTGACACAAATTTATTTTTGAAATTCATTTCTATATAATCGCTAAATTCTCTATGACCCATTTGGTTGAAAACTCATCGGCTTCTTTTGGTTATTTAAAGTTGAGCTTTTCTGCAGCTTCCATGGCAACAAAGCGAAACAAGTCCATGTTGGCTAAGAGAGAGACCTTTGTATCTTCTCTATCATAATGGGAAAAACACTTAGATAGCTTTTCAATAATCCAAGGTTCTGCCCATTCTTCCATAAATCGTCCACTATGCCAAGTATCGTAGTCTATACCATGTATTGCATGTGCATAGCATTCTATGATGGATAAAAGCTTCCACTTCATATAAGAATCCACGCAAAGTTTTGCTGTCCAAAGTTCTCCTCGTTTTAATTTTTTAGCTGTCCAAACCGAATGATACCAAAAGTCGCTTACGATATTTTTAAAATCCCCCTCTAAAGGAAATGCATAAGATTGTTTAGCTATATTGATTTGAGAAATGAAGCTTTTAAGTCCAATTTTATCTATTATAATATCATATCCTCGTTCTAAAATTGAGGATGCTTCACCAGAAATAGCATACATTGCATCTTTCGAAAGTATGACAAAATCAACATCTAAAGCACCATCGAAGAGCACTCGTCTTTCTTTTCCTCCGGCAATTGTATTTTCAATAAATGATATATGAAACTTCTCGATTTTGCTCAGCCACTCATCAGTTGATAAATAATAATCAGGATTGTCCACTATCATGATCATATCCAGATCAGAATACTCGTCTGCCTCGTGATCTTCTCTAGACTGGGAACCAACTATTAAGGCTGCATATAGCTTATCCGAAGATTTCCCCCAATCGATAAATTTATCCACAATAGTTTTATACTTGTTCGTCACATTTTCACCGCCTAACATAGATTATAAATTTCAGATAATTCAGCTATTTCATATGTAGGAATTATACCAATGGAATTCTCCTTTTTATTTGGATTGAACCAGCATGTATCGATACCGGCATTGATTCCTCCTTGAATATCTGAAGTCAAAGAATCTCCTATGATCAGTATTTTTCTCTTATCAATTTCTCCAATATGAGAAAAGACATGATCAAAGAATTCTTTTCTAGGCTTTTGGAATCCAATATCTTCAGATACAAATACACCTGATATGAATTGCTTTATGCTCGAACTCTCCATCCTTATCTTTTGTATTGACGATACTCCATTTGTCACAACATACAATTCTTTACCTTTATTGTGCAAGCTCTTACAAATATCATATGCACCATCCATCAATTGAGATCCTCTTCCTAATTCTATGATATAATTTTCATTAAAGGATTCTATATCGCAGTTTACTCCAATTTCTTGAAATAATATCGAAAACCTTTGAGTTTGCAATACACTTTTATCTATTTCTTGTTTTTCAAATAGCTCCCATAATTCAATGTTGATGCATTTATACCTGATCCTGATTTGCTCAGAATAGTTTAACTTATATTGCTTAAAAGTTTCAATCAATGCGCTCTCTTCAGCTTTACCGAAATCAAATAGCGTATCATCTGCATCAAACAAGTATATATCATAATTCAAAACTATCACCTCTATACTTATAATTTTACTCCATGTTATAGTACATGTGAAGCTTTCCAATATTGCTTGTATAAAGCCAATATGATATACTAGTACAAATTAATTTTGAAGGATGGTAGTATGAAAAAATTTATTAATGAATTTAAGGAATTTGTACTTAGAGGCAATGTGCTCAATCTGGCAGTTGGAATAATAATCGGTGGCGCATTTCAAGGTGTAGTAACTTCGCTTACAGATAATATAATCTCTCCAATACTTGGTCTGTTTATGGGAAAGAGTTTTAATTCGTGGAAATTTAGTGTTTTAGGGGTCGATATATTATATGGTGCATTTATCACAAGTGTGATCAATTTTATAATATTAGCCTTTGTGGTATTTCTGATTGTTAAGTTTGTGAATAAATTGATGACTGTCAATAAAAAGCCACCAGTTAAAGAAGAAGTAGAAACACGTAAATGTCCATTTTGTATGACTGAAATCAGCATTTACGCAGTAAGGTGTCCTGCATGTACTT
>WQUF01000164.1 GCA_009785875.1 Oscillospiraceae bacterium
TCTCAAAAACATATTCTTCTTCATCATTCACTCTTATAGTAGCTTTTCCAATGATCGTGTTATTTTTAAATTCACCTTTTATAAATGCTCCATCAAAGTATTGAATAGACCCTTCGCCATTCAAGGAATCATCGGAAAATTGCCCCTCTATAATAGTATTATTAGCTAAAATAATTCTGCCAAATCCATTCAACTTCCAATCCCTAAATTTACCGCTATAAACCGATCCATCATTTGTTGTGTATTCACCCTCATAAGCTTTTCCCTCATTAAATTCACCCATAAAGCTCTCTCCAAATGCGGTTGTAAATAAACCTTTACCATTAAATTCTCCATTTAAAAAATCACCTTCATAAACAGCTCCTGATGGCATGGATAATTTACCAAAGCCATTAAATAAATCATTCACTATTCCGCCTTCGTAATAGGCACCATTGCACTGCAAAATGACCCCTTCATGTTCATCTTTAGGATTAACAATGCTTGGAGTAATTTCGTTTAGTTCATACTCTTTGATTAAATCATCTTCGAAATATAAACATCCTCCGCCGAAGAAAAAGCCTTTATTAAACTCTCCTTCATATTTATATCCATTTCCATAGTTCAAAATTCCATATCCATTAAATAAGTAATCTACAAATTCACCTTCATATAAAGATCCGTTGTGAGCATATAACTTTCCTTTGCCTTTGAATTTTAAACCTTCAAACTCCCCTTCGTATCTATCAAAGCTAGCTCCAGCTTTGTATATATATTTTCCTTCAGAAATTAAGCCTTTAGAATCAAAATTACCTTCGTAATATCCACCATCTTTTAAAAATAGCTGTCCAAAACCAGCTCTGGAACCTTTATGAAATTCTCCTATAAATTCATCGCCATTTTCATAAATCAAATGCCCATGACCTTCATATTCACCGTCTTTAAAATCCCCTTCATAGCTCATGCCATTTGGTCCGTCTTTCCCCTCGTGTGCTATATATTCGCCTTTATATGCTTTCCCTTTTTTAAACTCGCCTATAAACTTATCTTTATTAGAATAGGTAATCATTCCTTTACCATGAAATTTAAACCCTTTGAATTCACCTTCATACTTATTAAATTTTACTCCAGCTTGATAAAAAAACTTCCCTTCACTGACAAGACCTTTTGAATCAAAATTTCCTTCAAAATATCCTCCGTCTTTTAAGAAATATTGCCCAAAGCCTGATCTTGAGCCATGATGAAATTCTCCTTTAAATTCATCGCCATTTACATAAATAAAATGCCCTTTGCCTTCATAAAAACCATTTTCAATACGGCCTTTATAAATTTCACCAAATCTGGTTAATACATAGCAATTATCTAATATACTGGAATATTTCAAAGTATTAATATACAAATCATAATTTTTTGTAATGTAAAAAAAGTTATTCACTGCATTATTCGTTTCATCTTTAAAGCTAACCCCAATTTTTGAGGCACGGTTTTTTCCAAAGTTAAAAATATATCTCGTTCTATTTTTTAATATCAATGTGCCATCTTTTACAAAAAAACCATTATAAAAATAACCAACATAAAGATCATCATCTCCAAAATGGTATTCTCCAAAATTTCTGATGCCATATTTATATTTGCAAATGTAAATTACACCATTTCTATATTCTATTTTTTTATTAATTTTTCTAAAATATCTAAATAAAATAAATAAATAAATTATAATCAATAAAAATAAAATTCCCATCCATATTTTCCCTCAAATCATTAAAATATCTCTTACGTATATTCTTGCATATAATCAACATAAAATCAAAATAAAATTTATTTCCATTCATCATCAGCTTGTTTTTGTATTCGACCATAGGATAAGCTTTTGTCACAAGCACCAAGTTCCACATATCCTTTTGTTAAATCTTGAACTGTCGATTCTAAAAGTTCCATAAATTGAGTATAAGCAAATGAATACTTTATATCATTTTCATCTTCTCCATACACACAATGGAATAAATTCTCAATCATCTGATCCATTCCCCAAAGTTTTATATGAATTAATTCATGGACAATCACAGCCTCTATATTGGTTTGTTTAGGATTAAAATTATTTATTAAGACAATAGCAACTTTATCAGCTTGATCAACTTTCACATCTCCAGTCTTTCGCCATTCTTTTGTTACAAGCTCTAATTTTATGTTCCAATCCTTAAGTTGTAAAATACTTTTCCACTTTTCTATATGTGATTTTAAATTTTCTTCATCAAGTGATTTTAAATTTTCTTCATCAAACATACCTAAATCCCTCACAATATATTATATTCGTGATATCATAATAATGTCTTTGTTTTTTTATTTCAAGTTTTAAAATAATTGCAGGTGATCTTTATGCGAAGTGAAAAAGAAATAATGGACCTAATTTAGTGATTGAATTAAAAAACCTAGCAAATTGCAATACTCTGGTTGTTGTAATGAATTTTGGTGGTGCTTAAATAATGTTGCAAAGGGCATCGCACGAGACGAGCTGTCATATAGTATGTTGATGTTTAATCATATTGTTAGAGATATGCTTATAAAAATGTTGGAATGGTATATTGGTGTACAAAATGGATTTGAATTATCATCGGGTAAATTAGGTAAACATTTCAAAAAGTATTTGCCAGAAGAGTATTATAGAATATTTGCTAAAACATATTCAGATAGTGATTATGATCATCTTTGGACCGCAATATTTACAGCTTGTGATCTGTTTAGAACTATTGCAAATATTGTAGCAGAATACTTTGGATACGAATATAATAAAAATGATGATGATGGTATGATGAAATATCTAAATATGGTAAAAAATGATTGAAAACTTAGATATGCTTAAAAATATAGGAATCAGAGATAAACTCAAAAGAATTTACAATTAAGGGGGATTTAATATTTTCATTAAAGGAATAGATTTATGTGAATCATTTTTTAAAGAATTAGCATATCCTATAATAAATGAGAATTATCCAAATTTGGAATATTCTGCTGGTCTTTTAGGATATGGTTCTGATGTTTTGGGTTATGACGATGTCATCTCAACTGATCATATGTGGGGACCCAGATTTTATCTATTTTTAAAAGAAAATGATATAAAAATTAAAGGTGAATTGATGAAGCGTTTTGAGGAGAGTTTACCTTATGAATTTAAAGGATATAGCGTCAATTTTTCTAAACCTGATATGAATGATAATGGAGTAAGGCATGCTGAATTAATAAATTCAGGAAAAATATCTCCACTAATTTGGATTTACACTGTGAAAGAATTTATAAATGAATATTTAGGTACATACCCATTGAATAATTTAGATTGGTTGTCCATATCAGAGCATCGATTACTTGGATTAACTTCTGGGAAGATTTTCGTCGATATTCTTAATTTATCTAAGATAAGATCCGAGCTTGCATTTTACCCTGCTGATGTTAAGTTATATCTCATTGCTTCTCAATGGGCATTAATAGCGGAGGAACAAGCATTTGTAAAAAGGTGCAGCGATAATATGGATGAAATTGGTGCAAGGATTATCTGTTCTAGAATCATTGAGATGAACTAAAGATGCTTCCTTTAATCGGTTCATTAAGTCAGGTAGGAAATTTTGTGGAAATATCTGATGATCCAGCATATGTTGTGAAAATATCTAAAAAACCATTACTTGAACAATATAAATAAAACGAATGGAGGGTTTTTAAAATGGCTGAATTAAAAAATTATGATACTGTGCAACATGATGAAACAAAAGAGATCAAAGAGATTATCTATGGCAAAATCTATTATATGGCTGGTGGTACATTTTTACATGTAGATATAATAACCAATATAGGATTAGAATTTAATATCTATTTTAGAAATAAAAATATAAAATGTAAAGCGTATACTGAAGGTTTAAAGGTTTTTTTGGATAAAAAACGCAAGGATGAATATGTATTACCTGATGTATCAATAATATGTGATAGGTCAAAACGCACTAAACAAGGTACAAAAGCCATACCTGAATTAATAGTTGAGGTTATATCAGATAGTTCACGCAGAGATGATAAAATAACAAAATTAAATTTTTATGAGAACTCTGGTATAAAAGAATATTGGATAGTTGAACCTGAGTTAAAATCTATTGAGCAATATATTTTAGTAAATGGTAGGTATGAACCTCCAAAAATGCTAGTTTTGCTAAATGAAAATGAATTAAATAACTTAAGTGATGAACGAAAAGCAAGTTATACAACAATAATAAAACCAACAATGTTCGAAGACCTTGAAATAGACTTAAAAGATATATTCCCACAAGAAGAATAAAATAATAATAATGAAGAATAGTTTTCACGTGGAGGTCAGATATTATGATCGAATCAAAAGGTTGGGATTGGGAAAATGTAGATAGTTCACTTTGGCTTGAACCAGTCGATGACTGCGTTTACTTAGCTTATAAATGGAAAAAACAAAACTACAAAGATATATTGGATTTAGGAACTGGGCTTGGTCGTCACGCTATATATTTTTCTAAACAAGGATTTAACGTCAGTGCTATTGATATTTCGGAGTATGGAGTTAAACACTTAGAATCATGGGCTAAATCTGAAGGTCTTACCATAGATACAAAAGTTTGCGATATGTTATCCTTGCCTTATCCTGACAATTCATTTGACTGCATTTTTGCTTGCCACGTTATTTCACATTGTGATACGGCTGGAATAAAAAAGATCATCTCTGAAATAGAAAGAGTTTTAAAACCCAATGGCGAAGTATTTTTAACATTCTCATCAAAAGAATCAACTGAATTTATAGAAATTGCAGATCAGATTCAAATTGATGAGAACACTATCATAAGAAATGCTGAACCAGAAACAGGCATTCCACATTTTTTCGTTAATTTAAGAGATGTTGTTGATTTATTATGCAATTTTAACATCCAAAATTTGAGGCATATTGAGTACTGTGATCCAGATCTAATCAATAAAAAAAGGAGCTTCTATTACTATGTTAATGCAAGTGTCAATAAAGAGTGTTTTCAATCAGATTCTCCCATGCCATCCGCTCTCCATGATTCAGCCATGCAGTATTACCGTCAATACCTTGTTGTTGGCGGTATGCCAGAATGCGTCATGCAGTTTGCCGAAACGGGGGACTACATTCTTTTCCGTGAGATCCAATCCTCAATACTGGTGAATTACCTTGTTTCCCAGGTATATAAAGCTCGACTTCCTCGCAAGCCGCTCGACGACAACAAGGACATAGACGCTTTCAAAATTTATGTATCGGATTTGGGCTTGCTCTGCGCAAAAAAAGAATTGGTGGCGCAAGATGTTCTATATAGTCTTGATAAACTTGAATATTTCAAAGGGGCTATGGCTGAGAACTATGTCAATACTCATTTGACAATTAACGGCTATACCACTTATTATTGGGAATCTGATCGTGGTGCGGAGGTTGATTTTATCATACAACGAGATGGCGCAATTATCCCTATTGAAGTCAAAAGCGCAGATAATGTGCAGGCAAAAAGTTTAAAAATATATATAGATAACTATAAACCTAAGTATGCCATTAAGCTGTCCGCTAAAAACTTCGGTTTTGTTGATGGTAAAAAGATAGTTCCTCTTTACGCAGTATTCTGTATCTGAAATGTTAGATTATTTTTTTGAAATAGTTGATTCAACTGATTTACAATATCTTCGCAATATGCAAGTGAAAGAACTTAGAGGGACAGCGCAAGTTGGAAC
>WQUF01000165.1 GCA_009785875.1 Oscillospiraceae bacterium
GTTTTCGCAAATTTCTCGCTGACTGCACATCGAGGCTCACAGAGGGTTCATCATAGAAAATAATTGGCTTGTCTAAGATCAAGCCTCTGGCGATTGTGATCTTCTGCCTCATGCCTGCTGATAGCTGACTTATGTATTTATCCTTATCTTCCGTCATTCCTACAGCTTGTAACACCTCATCGCACCGGTTTTCTAACTTTTTTCCTGAAAGCCCGAACATATTGCCATACAAAATCAAGTTTTCCCTTGCCGTAAGCTGCCATTCTAACCCCATCCAGCCGTTAGTGCTTATGTAGCTCACTGTGTTTTTAATGTATTTATTATCTGTTTGTCCATCTATTTCCACTGAGCCGCTGCTTGAGTAGAGCAATCCAGAAAGAATCTTTATCAGAGTGGTCTTTCCTGCACCATTAGCACCATATATACCAAATACCTCACCTTTTTGAATGGAAAACGATACATCATTCACAGCCAAGAGAGAAGTTGCTTTGTTTGAAGTCAGATTGATGATATTCTTAATCCATAGATAAACACCACTGTCTTTATTTATTGTAATGCCTTTGTATTTTTTACTGACATTTTGCAAAACGATCACGTTATTCCTCCTCAAATAATCGAATGGTACATTATTTATTATAAACTATAATAATATAAAATGAATCTGAAAAATAAAAAATCTCATTAATAAAAATTGCATATTCTATTCCCACCAAAAATATAATATAAAAAAATGAATTTTAAAATGGAGGTTATAATAATGTCAACTAACTTAGATTTAGGATCATATATTGAAGATGGTGAAGGAGAGGACTTATTACCTACTGCTAGGGTTAGCAATGATCCTTTTACGCCTAAGGTAGAAAAAATCAACATCCCTCATACTCCTGAAGAACTGGAAAGATATCGTCAAAGCGAAATAAATATGATAAAGAAGAATGCTAAGAATTTTACTGAAGGAGTAGATATTTTTAAGAACTTCCAAAGAGTCGATATATTCAAACTAATGCCTTGTGCTGGTAATTGGGCTTATTTCAATCCACCTAATGATGCTCAATTTGTATCTTTAACCAATTCCATTGAACAACTTGGCGTATTACAACCGATTATATTGCTCCACAACAATGATGAGGATGAAATGTATGAGATATTGGTTGGTCATTCAAGATATCTTGCGTTAAAGGCTCTCTATACCCATTCCCACGACGACAAATTCCGATTCATACCTGCATACATCCTGTCAAGGCAAGAGGTCGGAGAATATTTCATAAGGTCGATGATACTGGATTCTAACTTTTCGTATAGGGATATTGATCAAACTGTTCTGATTAGGGCGTTAATTGAGAGATATACTCTGATAAAAAAAAGTAAAAATTATAGATCCGAGTCCAATGTCGCTGAGGCTTTGGCAAATGAATTTTTGATGTCCAGAAGCACTGTGTTTAATTATCTATGCCTTCAAAAGCTTTGTGAAGAAGTGATGGTGCTGCTTTTAGAGAAGAGGATTAAACTTCAATCAGCTAGATACCTTTCTAGGGTTAACCATAAAACTCAAAGGATGATACTTGAAAAATACGGAATAGATCAAATAAATATCATCCACAGGGTAAAATTTTTAACAAATACTAGTTGTGAGACAGAAGAGCAAATGCAGAAGAAGATTGATATTGCAAATACTTTGGTGCCTTTTACTACTAATTTAACAATTACTATAAACAAAGATTTACTCGGTGACTATATGAAATTAAATGCTGATTTTAATGTTAATGCAATGAGAAATTATGAATCAAAGTTTCAGAGAAATAACAGCGATTACTATTTCAAGGTTAGATACAGCAATGAAGATATGAAATGCTACTTGGAAAAAGACTATGTTGATGCTAAAACTCTTGGTAGAGTTAGAGCTAAGAATTTTGCTGAGTTAAAGAATTATAAATAGTTTTTAAGAGGAAAGGTCTTTTATAATCTATAAGCCTATTAAAACTAATACTAAAGATATGATGCCTTGGGAAAGCAGTAAAACACCTTAAGATGTACGACAGCAACCGGCAAAAGAATAAAGTTAATAAAACATTGCAAGAGTGCAAAAATGACACCCTTAAGTTAGTGTGCTTTTTTTTATGTTTATAGGAAATAACTATTTAAATTAAATTTAATTATTTTAATAAAATAGGCTTTCTTTTACGATAGTCCTATTATAGCTGGTAAAATATGTTGAAGGATTTTTCTATAAAATGGTTCTAAATTTGAAAAATGGATGTGTACAATTTTTTGAAAGTTGGACTCTAAAAAAATTGGATTTTCGACTTTTTATAAGATAAAAGACACCAATAAAGTGCCCGATTATAACAATCCACTATTTAAAATAAGAACCAGAGAGGAACTATTACCTTTATTTTTTTCATGCTAGGATCTAAATAGGACATGGAAAAGCTTTTAGTATTCTGCACACTCGCCTCATCTTTAGTCAAAAGTTAGGTTATTGAACCCAAAAATACATCACATTAAGTTTTTTATGTTACAATAGTAATATACTTAAAATGGAGGTGTACTTATAGTGGGTTTCTACTTTAATCCATCAAACAGAAAATTTGCATCATCATTGCGTTCAGAGATCTACGTTGATAAATCTGGTATTATAGCCAATACAAATGAAGTACTCGATACAGAGCAAAAATATATCTGCATAAGCCGTCCTCGACGTTTTGGTAAAACAATGGCTGCTAATATGCTAGCTGCTTATTATAGCCGAGGTTGCGATTCATATGAAATGTTTATAAACTTAAACATAGCTAAAGATCCTTCTTTTAAAGAAAATTTAAATAAATATAATGTGATTTTTCTGAATATGCAGGAGTTTCTAAGCGAATCTTCTAATATAGAGAATATGTTAGAGATTATTAAAGATAGAGTGATCAGTGATATTTTAGAAGTGTATACTGAAATAAACATGAATTATACAAAGATGAGCCTTGCATATATTTTACAGATTATATTTAGAATCTCAAAAATTCCGATTGTTTTTATAATTGACGAATGGGATTGTATATTTAGAGAGTATCAAAAGAATGAGACATCTCAAGAATTTATTTAGGTTTTCTTAGGAACCTCTTAAAAGACAGAGAATATGTTGCTTTGGTGTATATGACAGGAATTTTACCAATTAAGAAATACGGTACTCATTCTGCTTTAAATATGTTTGATGAGTATTCTATGACAAATCCTGGACTGTTTTTAGAATTCGTTGGATTTACTCAAACTGAAGTAAAATCTTTATCCCAAAAATATCAAATGAATTATGATGAAATGGCACAGTGGTATGATGGGTATCGTTTCAAAAAAAATATATCAGTGTATAATCCAAAATCGGTGGTAACGGCTTTACGTTTACGAGAGTTCGACAATTATTGGAGTCAAACAGAGAGTTATGAAGCTTTGAAAATTTATGTCAAAATAAATTACGATGGAGTAAAAGATGCTATTATTGAGCTATTGGCTGGTGAAAAAAAGCGTATCGATATACGACGTTTTACCAACGATATGATCTCATGTGAATCATATAACGATATTCTTACATTGCTCATCCATTTAGGATATTTAGGATATGATCTTGAAACAAAGGAAGTTTTTATTCCAAACAAAGAGATTTCCGATGAATTTGTATCAGCAATAAGTGGTTCTGCTGGTTGGGAAGATATAGCATCCTCTATACAAGCATCAGTCGATTTATTGAATGCTACATGGAATGAGGATGCACAAGCTGTTGCAGAAGCTATAGAAAAAGCGCATATTGAAACATCTATAATCAAATATAACGATGAAACAGCGTTATCCTATGTACTTTCTATCGCTTATTACAGTGCTAGACAGTATTACACCATTGAGAGAGAGATTCCTGCAGGTAAAGGTTTTGCGGATTTGTTCTTTAGACCAAGAAAAAAATACATGGATAAGCCTGCGATGATAATTGAACTCAAATGGGATAAATCAGCATCAGGAGCTATAGAGCAAATAGAAGATAAAAAATATACGGATATTTTAAAGGATTATAAGGATCATGCTCTGCTAATCGGCATAAACTATGACAAAACTTCTAAAAAGCACGAGTGTATAATTAAGCGATATGCGTAATAATTTAGTTGTAAAAAAGCTGGTGCTTTTTTAGTGTTTTTTCTATTCTGCGCCAGCCCCTTATCTATATTTTACTCAAAAGGTCTATTTTAACATTTCCTTTCCCACCGGACTGGGTTTAGGAATCGCTATACGGTTGCACACGTTGCCATATCGCAGCGTTACCATCAGGTCAAAGGCGGACTGAACATCGGTAATGACTACTTTGCCAGCTTCAACTACAGCAATTTCTACGTCATTCAATTGATGCGCTTGATATTCATGCTCTCAACACTTTTTCCATTTCATTGCAGAAACTATCAGCATCATAGGTCGCCTAAGTTCATCTTTCATGCCAGGCATATCAATCATATCAGCCATAGGCATAGGTTCGCAGAAACCGGTTATTTCGAATCCTGAGCTTAATAAATCGTTTATATATGTGGTGGCAGATATATTCGATGGGATAAGTGCTTGACAACGATTTTGCCTTTTCCAGCATTTTCTTCGATATATCAATTCCCGTAACACTCACTGCACCTTGCTCAACGGCGTAGATACAATTCCAACCGAAACCGCAGCCAAGGTCAAGAACACGCTTTCCTTTAAAATTGGGAAGCATAGTTTTTAGCGTGCTCAATTCCCCTGCGCCACCAAGACCTTTGAGAGAGCGCAGCATTTGGCTGTACTTTTCAAAAAATACTGTATCGTCATACTTGTTTTCTTTCATAATCTATATCGCTCATTCATCCTTTTTATATTTGTTTTTATTATATCTTTGTTAGGGTTTAAATTATTTGTTAGCGAATAAAGTTTGTAAATTTTATTGGTTCTTTCTCAGGAAGGCCATATTCTTTTTTCCCAAGCACTATGCTCTTGATGAGAAATGCCATATTTCGCCCTAGTGTTCGCATGATTTGCATCCCTTCTTCGTCTTTTTTAACTTCATCAGGCGTATTTCCATGCACCATGTTCCAGTATTGGCTCGATACAATAGGCATACCAGAAATGGTGAAATACTTATTCAGCATATCAAACGTAGCTGTACACCCTCCTCTTCTCGCAGACACCACAGCTGCACCGACTTTCATTGTTTTATCGCAGCTAAAAGTGCTGTAAAAAAGCCTATCGATAAACGAAACGACACCACCATTTGGAGAAGCAAAGTATACAGGCGAACCTATCACAACACCATCGCATTTAATAAAACGTGGAGCTACTTCATTGACAAAATCATCAAATACACATTTCTTGATCTCTCTGCATTTACGGCAACCGATACATCCACGTATATCCATATGACCTACATGAATAATCTCAGTTTCTATACCATTGTCGTTTAAAGCTTTAGCTACTTCATTCAGTGCAGTAAAAGTACAACCATTTGTATTTGGACTACCGTTGATTAATAATACATTCACTTTCCATCACCCTCGTTTAAAACTTGAAATTTTAATCTTTCATTTATAATATAATTATACAACACTACAGTAAACCATGGGAATTTTTTTCTCTGACTTTGCCACCGTGACTACT
This sequence comes from Oscillospiraceae bacterium, assembly GCA_009785875.1. GTDB lineage: Bacteria > Bacillota > Clostridia > Clostridiales > Clostridiaceae > WQUF01. Next base: position 5,644 of record WQUF01000165.1, read on the forward strand.
TTTTTGTGAAAATGTTTTGGTTGGTATATAATTAAGTAAAGAATGGTACAGAGGTAG
>WQUF01000166.1 GCA_009785875.1 Oscillospiraceae bacterium
ATCTTTACCTTTCTATGGATTTAATTATATTATAACATATGTACTTTTTATTTTATAAGCCAATTATAATTATAATTTTATATTCTATTTTCAAAATATTGTTACCAATCATTTTCCAAAACGGCTTTTAAATCTGTCCAAATTTTAAACTTTTGAATAAAAGTGTTACTCTTTTTCAAAAAAACTTTCCCAAATTTTCTCGTATATTTCCACAAAGTTTTCACTGAGACTCTCGCTCTTTTTGAATTTTGCATATAGTTCCCCCCTCCCCCATGACTAAATCCTTAGTATGAAGATACCTACGGTGAAACAATTTTCCCCATATTCTATTGTCTTTCCTTAAAGTCTTCTCAATTCATCATAATTCTTAACAGCTACCATATCTATTAATTTTTGGCTTATTATCTCTTTTTCGAGATAGTACTTCATGTCTTCATAATTAACGGAAACTTTGCAGTATTTATCTGAAGTTTTAGTCTTAAATTTACTCTCAAAATTTGTTATAGCATATTTCTTTAATTCTCCAACCATTTCTAAGCATTTAGGCGCAACATATTTATTCACAATCAAAGTAACCTTAGTCTTCCATGGAACTAGATCCTTTGCCACCTCTATTCTCTTTAATAATTGTGGAAGAGTCAAATTATCCTGTTTAGTCAAATACTTTATTCTGTGCAATTCATTTACGTGATCTATTCCAAAGTTTTCTAAGATCATGATCTGCATATCTAAGTTAACCCTTGCCAAACACTTTGCAGCTTCTAACTTTATTCTGTTTTCAAGGACTAAAACCATCACTTCTTCTCTTAATTTTCTTAAAGACAAATAGTTAAAAATAGTGTTCTTTGAAACCATAAACTCTTCAGCTAAAGCTTCAACTATTTTAGTATCTGATCTAAATTGTTTAGTCTTTTTATACAGTTTAAATCTCTCGATTGCAGCAGTTATCAAAACCCCTTTGCTAAGAGACCTATATGAAAAATTCGAGTCTATTATTAAAGCTCTCAAAAAATATTGGTCCACCTCATCATAGTTTAAAATGAAGGCAGGGGCAAATTTATACTTTAAGTCTTTGGTGTTGTTAAAGAGGTTCTTAAGAGCCATAACACGGCTTTTACCCGAGATGATTGTATAAGTATTGTTCATCTCTTTAACTAAGATTAGTGGATTAATTAAGCCTATCGATTCGATTGAAGAAATCAATGTTAAAAGCTCATATTTATTTGGCTTATCGAAATAATTCCAACTATAATGAACATAATTCATTTCATCTATGTTGACCTTTTCGAATCTTTTAAATAGATCTACCCCTTCAGAAAAATTTTTAAATCTTGTCTTTAGTATTATCTCCTCTCTTTTTCTTCTTCTCTCTTCTTCCTCAATGGTGCAAGGTAAAATTATCTCCTGAACAGTCTCTTTAACAGGGTCATTTTTAATGCGGCAAGTAGGAAGGAGCAAATCTCCTAGCATAGAATCAACATTAGAACCAGCTTTTAAAATATTATTTTCCATTTTCATTCTCCTTAATCTTATTCTATATATAATATACATATTCATAGAGACAAAAAAGGTGTTAAAAAAAACTGCAAATTAGTCTGCAGTTTTAAATTTATTTATTTTTCAATACTTTTAACCTGAAAAATTCCTCTCTATCCTTTTCTTCTAAGATATCGCTGATATTTTTAATAAGGCCGGAAAATTTAGGAATTTGAATATTTTTCAAGGCATTTGCTCTTTTTTGCGTTTTCTTTATTTCCATAGCGAGCTTAAATATAGTATTTTCAATCTCAGCCATGTAATACAATATATATTTAACTTCGCTAAAATTTTTATAAGCGATATCCATAGAAATATCTGATGAATAAAAGCTATATCTGGTTTTAAATTCTTCTCTTTCAAAATGGACTCTAGGTATTTCAACGCCCATGACAGAATGATATACTACAGAAAAGCTATCCGCCTCAGGTATAGTAACAGCAATGTCTTCAACTCTTGAAATGCCTATTGCAATATTAGCTCTTTCCAAAGCTGCATAGGCTGAACTAAAAATCTCATTGACATTTTTTTGAATATTTCTAGCTTTATCAACATTAGCCATGAGCTCTTTTATTAGTATATTCCTTTTTTTATCTAAAAGTTCATAGCTTTTTTTTGCAAAAATAAGAGAGCTCTTAGTCTTCAATAAATTAGATTTTGTAGGGGCGATATTTAACATCATTTCACCTCTTTATAATATTTATCTAATGCCTCAGTCCTCACCCTATCAATTAGATTTTGTAGGGGCGATATTTAACATCATTTCACCTCTTTATAATACTTTTCTAATGTTTCAGACCTAACCCTGTCGAGTTCCTTTACTGGTAAAATACCAAGCATTTCCCAAGCTAAATCCAAAGTTTTAAATATGTTCCTATTTTCACTAAAACCTTGATTTATAAAGCTCTCTTCAAATGCTTTACCAAACTCCAAATACTTCTTATCTACATCTGAAAGCTCATCTTCTCCAATAACCTGAGCAAGTGCTTGCACATCTTGAACTTTTGCATAAGATGAAAACAATTGATTGGATACCTCTGCATGGTCTTCTCTTGTAAACCCTTCACCAATTCCATCTTTCGCAAGTCTCGACAGTGATGGTAGAATATTAATAGGAGGATACACACCTTTTAAATGAAGTCCCCTGTCTACTATTATTTGTCCTTCTGTTATAAATCCGGTTAAATCAGGTATAGGATGCGTAATATCATCGTTTGGCATCGAGAGTATTGGTATTTGAGTGATGCTACCCTGTCTTTCCCTAAGCATACCCGCTCTTTCATATATTGATGCAAGGTCTGAATATAAATATCCAGGATATCCTTTTCTGCTTGGCACTTCTTCCCTTGAAGAGCTAAGTTCTCTTAAAGCTTCACAATAAGAAGTCATATCTGTCATAACGACTAAAACATGCATCCCTTCCTCAAAAGCTAGATATTCTGCACATGTTAAAGCGCATCTGGGAGTTACAATCCTCTCTGCAATTGAATCATCAGCATAATTTACGAACATGACGACTTTATCCATAACCCCAGCTTCTTCAAAGGTATTAAAAAAGAAATCTGCATCATCGTGTTTAATGCCCATAGCTACAAAGACCACAGCAAAACTCTCATCTTTATTGCTTATGCCGCTTAATTGAGCTTGATTTACTATCTGTGCAGCGATCTTATTATGAGGGAGTCCATTTCCAGTAAAAATAGGAAGCTTTTGACCTCTTATAAGGGTGAGGAGACCATCTATTGAAGATATCCCCGTTTGAATAAAATTACGTGGATATTTTCTGGCTATTGGATTCATAGCTGTTCCATTTACATTATATTGCTTATCAGAATATATTGGATCCCTATTGTCTATAGGTTCTCCAAGCCCATTAAATTTTCGACCGAGAATTTCTTTAGAAACAGAAATAGCAAGAGGTCTACCTAAAAAATCAACTTTAGTATTATTTATTGAAATATCAGCTGTCTGCTCAAATACCTGAATTATAGCTTTATCATTAAATAGCTGTACTACTTTGCCTCTCCTATGATCCTTTTCATTTACGATGATCCCTACCATTTCATCATAAGACACATTTTCTACTTGTGAAACTACTATTAAAGGTCCCTGAACCTTCTCTATGTTAATATAAAGTTTTCTCATATAAATTACCTCTAAACATAACTTTTAGTGAGCTCGTTAAAAAAGTCCTGTATTCGTACAATAAGCTCCTTTAAAGTGCTTAAATCATCGTTTGGAACGTTATATTTCATCTTATACAAATCATCTAAAATCTCTGGATCGAGAACTTTAGAGATTGGAGCTCCTTTTTTAATGACTTCACTTGCGCTATCATTGAAAACGCTTATTGCTTTTATCATATAATATTGTTTTTCTAAAGTGACAAAAGTATCTTCTTTATTATATGCATTTTGTTGCAAAAACCCTACTTTGATTATCTTTGATGTAGCTAATATCAACCTTTGAATATCTGGAAGCACATCTTCACCTACAAGTTTCACAATTTCTAAAAGCTTATCTTCCTGATAAAGGATTTTCATCATTTCATCTCTAAGAGGCATAAATTCAGAATTTAAATTGATCCTAAACCAGTTTTCTAAAGAAGCTATATAATCGCTATAAGATGTAAGCCAGCTTATAGCAGGATAATGCCTTGCATTTGCTAAGCTTTTATCGAGAGCTATAAATGCACCTATAAATCTCCTTGTATTCTGCGTAACAGGCTCAGAGAAATCACCACCAGCTGGAGATACCGCACCAATTACCGTGACAGACCCTTCTGTATCATTTAAATTTTCTACATCAGCTGCTCTTTCATAAAATTCTGCAAGCCTTGAGGGTAAATATGCAGGATACCCTTCCTCAGCTGGTATCTCTTCAAGCCTTCCTGAAATTTCTCTGAGAGCTTCAGCCCACCTTGAAGTAGAATCAGCCATTATTGCAACATCGTATCCCATATCTCTATAATATTCAGCGATGGTTATGCCTGTGTATATGGATGCTTCCCTTGCTGAAACTGGCATATTCGATGTATTGCCTATGAGAAGAGTCCTATTCATAAGAGCTTTCCCTGTTTTAGGGTCGATAAGCTTTGGGAAATCTTCCAGGATCTCTGTTATCTCATTTCCTCTCTCACCGCATCCAATATACACGATGATGTCAGCATCTGACCACTTAGCAAGCTGATGCTGTATCAAAGTTTTACCAGTACCAAATCCTCCAGGTACTGAAATAGCTCCACCCTTCGCTATTGGGAAAAATGTATCTAAAACTCTTTGACCTGTGATCAGAGGATTCGAAAGCCTCTTTCTATATTTTATAGGTCTCGGGATTCTAACTGGCCACATCTGATATAATTTTAATTCATGAGTGCTATCTTTATCTTTTATTATGACAATAGTGTCTTCAAGTCTATACTTTCCACTAGGAGATACCTTAGTAACCTTTCCAGAAATATTTGGAGGAACCATTAACTTATGCAAAATCAGATCAGTCTCTTGAATAGTTGCATAAATATCTCCTCCTTTTAACTCATCAGACAAGTTAACCTTAATATCCACATCCCATTCTTTATCAGGATCTATAGATATTAATCCAACTCCCTCCGGTAAAAAACCATACCTAATAGAATTAAGCTTTTCAAGTGGGCGCTCAATACCATCAAAAATATTATTTAAAAGTCCTGGTCCAAGCTTGAGAGAGAGAAGATTGCCAGTAGATTCAACAGATTCTCCCACTCTTACACCGGAAGTATCTTCATAGACCTGTATTGTGGCATAATCACCTTCTAAGATTATTATCTCACCAATCAGTTTTTTAATGCCAACCAATACCATCTCTCTCATTTTAAAACCAGTCATATTTTTAGCTTTAACCACTGGGCCGTTGATGCCAAATATATATCCATTATTGACCATTTCCCACCTCTAGCTTCTTTGTGATAGAAGCATGAATATCATTATCTATATTATCCAGCTTAAATCTCAATGAATTATCAATTTCAAATCCTTTTTCTACACTTTTAAATATCATTCCACCTAATATATTCTCTTCAATTTCAATTAAATTGAATGTGAAATTTTCCTTTTTATTTTCATCGATAATTTTTTTAACTATATCAGCATCTCGACGTAGAACATAAACCTCATAATTTC
>WQUF01000167.1 GCA_009785875.1 Oscillospiraceae bacterium
AACAAGAGTACGTAGAAAAGTTCGTGTAGGTACTAATCACTTTTTTATGTACTCTTTAAGTATCTATTTTCAACAGTTGGAAAATTTTTACGCCAATTCAGGGTTATAAATGATACAATCAACTCATGTGCTGACTATGTATATGAAATTGCTAAGATGGAAACAAGTATTCAATCTGCTAGATTTAGATTAGACCCAGACGAATATAGAGAAACTGTTGAAAGGCTCGATAGAAATCGCAAATATGCCCACGATGTCTGTATTTCAAACCTAAAAATAATAAATAAACTAGCTCAAATAGCAAATCAGGATATTCTGTTTTTAAATTTAGAACATATGACAAGAACAGAAATTGCTGAAAAATATATCTTACCGATTGCAAATGAATTCAGAGAATATAACGAAAGACAGCAATATGCAAATTTAATAGAAGAAAAACCGTTAGATATGCCTAAAACGGATAATGAAATAGACAATGATGCTGATTATAAATAAAAGGAGAGATTATTGTGTTTAAAGATAAAATAGAAATACTGTATCAAGCAAACAAAAATAATTCAAGTGCAATTATGACTATAGAAAAAATGTTAAATGCTTGTAATGACCATGTACACAATACCACTACAATTTTATCAAGAACAGAAACGGGAAAAAATAAACCATCCACTGCTATAACTTATGAGAAATGCATGAAATACTTTATCGAAGTTAATCAAATCGCAGTTGAATGTAACTTACCAGAATTATTTCCAGAAGTTGAAATATCAAATCAGTTAGATGTAACAAAAAAATATATTAACCCACTTATAAAGGAATATGTTGAAAATCGACGAAAATAAAAAGAAAGTTTCTATATTAACTAGTGGAATGTAAAGAGTTAGATTCATATGATAAGTTAATCCAAGATGCAAAGCAAGTAAATAAAATATTATTTGATAAATTATTTTGTTCGACAGGATTATAATTAAAAAGGAGATTTAATTTTGGAGAAAATAAATTATATAGATAACAGTGAATTTTACAAAAGAGAGATACTTGATGGAAAAATAATATACCATATGCTGGCAAGGACAGAGCATGCTGATATTGTTAATAACATTAGTGATGTACTTAAAGAATTCTTTAAAAATAATAAGAATTATTCTTGTAAAGTGTATCCTGGTACTCTCGATTTAATCATAGAAGATAAACAAAAATTAATTCCTGATATAATGGTTGTATGTGATAAAACAAAATTTACAAAAAGAGGTTATGAGGGAGCTCCGGAATTAGTTGTAGAGGTTATTTCAAGAAGTACTTTAGAATATGATTTTAATAGAAAAAAAGAGATATATGAGGAGTTAGGGGTTAAAGAGTATTGGATAGTTAATCCATATTCTGAGGATATTCAACAATATGCAATAAAAGATGGTAAATTTAAATTTATTAGTAATTACTTTATTGGAGAAGAGGAAGATGATTTTAGTGGTGAGATTTATATAAAAGATATAGTTAAAGTAAATGTTTTCCCGGAATTAGAAGTTAAAGTTGCTGATATATTTTATTTTGATTTTTAAATTAAGGAACAGTCAATATATAGAGATTTACTATAACAAACTCATCCGAGACAATATCTCATATAAAAACAATAGAAATGGGATCTTTGAGAAGAAGCTGTTTCTTGAGAAAGTGGTGGAAAATAATGATAGATAGAAATTCAATAATCATAAAATTACAAGATGCCTTAAGACCTCTCCCGTATGTTTATGCCTTTTGGTTAGAAGGGGCAGATGCGACTGGTTTTGTCGACGAATATAGCGATATCGATTTTTGGGTAGATTTTGAAGATAAATACGAAGACCGAGCATATGAAGCCGTCGAAAATGCCCTATGTGAGATCTCAAAAATCGATTATAAATACATCGTGCATCATGATCATCCTAAAATACGCCAGCGAATATATCACCTTGATGGGACGAGCAAATTTTTGATGATTGATTTCTGCTGGCAATTGCATAGCCGTCCTAAAGAAGAATATACTTATTACAGAGATAGCAATATCGAATGTGCAAAGGTGATTTTTGATAAGGATAATGTCATAAATTTTAAACAATTTGATCCTTTAGATGTAAGCAATTGTAACATGTTGCGCCTTGAGGAAGCGAAATATCGCAGAACTCAATATATGCGAGTGGAAAAGTATGTTAAGAGAGGGCAATATTTAGAAGCATATGCTTATTACAATAGATATGTATTAGAACCTTTAATCGACCTCTTAAGGCTTATATACACACCAGCTTATGCGTATTATTATTTAATCCATATTTCACAACACATTCCTCAAACAGAAATGGAAGAGCTTCAATGTTTTGCTAAGATCGCTTCAATCGAAGATATAGCCGAAAAGATGCCGCTTGCCGGAAAATGGTTTGACGAACTCGTCGAAAGGATTGAATTATTTAAATAGGGGGAATAGGTTGTGGCAGATAAAAAAGACTCATTTGAAAATAATAATAAAATAAAACGTGCTCAAGATTGGCCATTTCCTCTTACTGATGAAATGATTGTAATGATTGATCGAATGGCTGATATCGTTGAAGCGGAAGGATGCAAGCCACCAGAAGCAGGAAAAGGATTGCCTCAGCGGTGGGAGTATCTACATCTACAAAGGGACATTAAAATAGAAGCACGATCAACCCTTTGGAGAGATGAAAATAAACAAGCTGATATTATTCGATATTATTGTATGGATGGTATGTTTAAATGAAACCTATTGAAATAAAAAAGTTAATTAGTGCTAGAACTGCTTATAATACTGGTTTAACTGAAAAAACTGCTATTTTATTTGATGGTGTTACCTACATGTTTAAACCTGCTGTATTAGATAGTAATGGTAATTTTCAAAAAACTTCAGAATCTGAATATATAGGTTCACACATATATCAAATACTTGGTATACCTGCACACGATACTCTACTTGCTACATATAAAGGACGCACGGGAGTACTTTGCAAGGATTTTCTTGTAAATTCACCAGATGACTTAATATTGTATGAATTTGGTGCTATTGCAAAGGATTATTTCATTAAGGAAGGCTTAAGTTCACCAGATTTAAGCCATGAAAAGACTTCATTATTACAGGTATTGCAAGTACTTGGGCAAGCTGATTTGCTCGAAGAAGTACGCAACGAAGCTCATGATCGTTTTTGGCAGATGTTTGTAATAGATAGTCTGATAGAAAATTATGATCGTCATATAGGCAATTGGGGTTACATCTTTAACAAAAATACGGATAGCATTTCACTTGCTCCTGTTTATGATTGTGCAGCATCTCTTAATCCACAGCACTCTGATGATGATATTTCGGAAATCTTAAAGCTAGATAAAGGAAAGATGTTATATCGCCTTGAATTCGGTTATCAATCATCAGCAATACGCAATGATAACCCAAATACAAAAATGACTCTTGATCATGTGCTTTTCGATCTGAAGGAATCTGGGTGTATAAAAGCAATTCTTGAAATAGTACCAAAGATAGAAGAAATGATGCCTTCTTTAGCTGAAATGATTAATTCGATTGAGACTCTCAGTAGCGAACGTCAAGATTATATTAAAGAAACACTTCAATATCGTCAAAGGAATATTCTTTTTCCTGCTTATCAAAAATTAATTGAGACAGGTTTTAAAGATAGTTGAAAAGTGTCACGGTGACATCTTAAAAAAGTATTAGTTAAATTTGTATGTTATTTTACATTATACAAGGAGGATTGTGAATGCTTTCAAAACTAAAAAATATGTTTGGAATTATTGTGATTTTTGCAATATTAAGTTGTATCGCTTCGTGTTGTATAATTTTTATTTTGCGTAACAACATAGTGCTAATTAATACTGATTTTGGACCCTTTTTTACTATTTGTACTGTTTTTGCTGTTGCGGTTCCTCTTTCATTTATATGTTTAGCAGTAACAGTAAAAAGAATTACCGATGAGTTACATTATATACGTATGCAAGTTTATGAACTTGATAGTCGTTTGAATAATATTGAGAACACCAAAAGATAAAAGAAGATATAATAAAATTAGGAGCATCAATCGATGCTTCTTTTAAATATCTTATTAATCACTTAAAGGAAAATCTAAAACAACAACATCTCCTGCTACAAATTTGCCCATGCTGCATCCTCCTCAGGTGTATTCCACTCTTTAGAAAGCGAATTTTCTGAAAAAAGCATAATTTCAGGAATATTTTTCAGTCGCTTATTTTTAAGATATCCCACAAAATCTAAGATCTCTTGAAAGTACTCATTTGGAAGTGATTCAAGTTCATGTACAATTTCATTTATCTCTATCATAAAGAATTCCCCTTTTTATTTTTTATCGATTATTACCTATTTAAATTAATTCTTATTAAACATATCTTTTGATATATTTAATTATATCAACATTTTCTAATTTATTATAGTCATCCAATAATTTTCTGACCACATGAAAAATACTCTTATTTTGATGAAATGATTATATTGAAAACTATTAAGAATTGGTGTCACCGTGACATCCAAAGATAAAAGTATTAGGTAAATTTATGCTTTATTTTATATGGAGTTTGTGTTATATTTAGTTTATAAACCTAGCTATTAAATGGGTTTACAAAAAGAAGGGAGAAGATTTTATGAACAAAACAAAGAAAATCCTTGCAATAAGAGTTTTAGCAATAATGATGTTTTTGACAATGGTGATGGCTTTTGGTTCCAAGCCATTGACAGCTCAAGCACAAACTAATTCTACAGTTTATATTATACCTTGCACAAAATACTATGTTGTCTATTATGTTTATCCACTATGCAAATGCAGTCAAAGTTCGATTATTCCTGAAGCATACAAGAAAATGGCTGTGGTGAACCTCTTTGAAAACACGTGGTCGCAAAAAGAAGATGGATCAGATATGACAGGTTCTGTTAATTTCATTAGCAGTGACAAGGAGTTTAGTGATTTGCTTGCTTATGTGAATGGTTTAACAGCTACAAAAACAAATGATATTGCTCCAAATTTTACACCTGATTTTAGCTTTACTAATGGTAAGGATGGAGAAAACGCATATGATTTTGTATTTTTAGCTAATCAATTAGTAATGCGTGATCCTGAAGGTAATTGCTACATAGTTAATATTTCTACAAGTAAATATAGCGAATTAAGGAATTATATTGAAGGGATTCGCCTTGGTGTTAGTGAAGAGCCCATGGTAGGAGCTTATTCTAAAGATAGAGCTGTTACCGAAGAAGATTTAGCAGTATTTAATGAAGCATTGGATGGTCTTGTTGGTGTAACCTATGAGCCAACACTTGTTTCAACTCAAGTTGTAGCAGGAATGAATTACCGCTTCACAGCAACAGCTACACCCGTAGTTCTTAATCCAGTATCAAAGACTGTTTATGTTTACATCTATAAGCCATTAGATGGACCAGCTGAATTAGTTAAAATTGAAGATAAAGTATGATAGAAAAAGGAGACTTAATTGTGAAAAAAGTTATAAAAATTTTCTCATTAACTATAGCTTTTATTTTGATACTGTGTACTTTTTTGATAAGTGGTTCGAGGGAAATTAATGCAAGTGATGGGTTATACAATTTAGCTGGTGAATATGTGGGTACTTATACATTTTCTGGTGGACAAGTTGGTGTGTATCTTAAAGTTTATGGAGAATCTGGACAGGATTATGGAAAATATTCATCTATACTATACACATATTCGTTAAGTTCTAAAAGCATGATAGGCAGATATCCATTGAATGTTTCCTATAACGCAAGTACAAAACAATATGAATTAACTACAACTAAACCAAAATATCTTAATATTGCTGGTACATTATCAAAAGGAATTTTTAGTGGTTATCTTACAACTGATAATAAAAGTAAATATAAATTTAGTACTACAAAGGTAGTTTATCAACCTCAAGCATCAACATCAATATATTTAGACAAGCTTCTTGGAAAATTTGATTCAAATTCAACCACAACATCTTATAGATATTCAGTATATAAAGATGGTAATGGCAGATATTTTGCAATATGTACTATTTTTTCAGGAAATCCGAGAGTAGAAATAGGGAGTGCTCTTTACTATGTATATTATGATGTTTCAACAAAGATTTATAAAATGATTGGCAAACATTGGATAAATAAGCCTTATACTGGAGGTTGGTCATTAGATGATGGATTTATTGAATTGCAAGGTAATACCCTTTATGAGCGTAGTGGATATAATGGGTCTAATAGTGTAATCAAGTTTACAAAAATAAACGAAGAACCTATAATACCACTTCCAGGAGGTTATACTGAAGATAGGGCCATGACCAAAGAAGATATGATAGTATTTAGTGAAGCCATGAATCGTTATAAAGTAGGGGTGATGTATGAGCCAATCCTTGTAGCCTCACAAGTTGTAGCAGGAATGAATTACCGATTCACTGCAACAGCGTCAGGTGTGTTTCCTGATGCAGATCCATTTCCTGTTTATGTTTATATTTTCAAGCCATTAAAAGGTCTAGCTGAAGTTGTTAACATTGTAGACATATAGAATAGAATAAAATTAGCAGCATCAATCGATGCTGCTTTTATAAATCCGAATATTTTAAACAAATACCTTAGCTAGTCCACCAAGAAGCCCTAAAACAATAAGCAATACGATACACATAACAGGAGTCCATTTCTTTTTCTTTATCAAGAAATAAAGGAATAGAGTTAAAGCTAAAGGAATCATCTTAGGCAGAATACCATCTAAAATAGTCTGTATGACGATTGGATTTTCTCCATTTGGTATAGTTGTTGCTATTGTGGTTCCTCCATAGTTTGAAGTCAATGCTCCCACTATGAATACACCCAGCATAGAAGCAGCACGTGTAAATTCTTTTGCGTTAGCCGTTAGAAGCTCAATTGCTTTTTCACCTAATCCATAGGACCAATGCATCAAGAAATAACGGACTGCAAATTGTACAGCATTGAATATGATGAGGAATAATATTGGTCCAAGCAACGAACCGTTCATTGCCATAGTGGCAGTGATTCCTGCAGTAATCGGTACCAATGTAAACCAGAAAATAGCGTCTCCAATACCGCCTAAAGGTCCCATAGCTGCAACACGCACCGCACGGATTGTGTTTATATCTGCTTTTTGCTGCTCAAGTGATAACACGATCCCCATAACAAAAGTTACTAAGAATGGGTGAGTATTGAAGAATTCAAGGTTATGTTCCATTGAAGTGGCTAAATCTTCTTTATCTGTGTGGATCTTTTCAAGTCCGGGCAATATACCATATAACCATCCGTTAGCTTGCATACGTTCATAGTTAAATGAAGCCTGCAGGAAGACCGAGCGCCATGCCATTTTATTCAATGTCTTTTTATCTAAAGGCGCTGCAGGTTTTAAATTATTATAATTTAATTTATTAGATGCCATCTTCTTCACCTCCGCCTGAATTGCCTCTATTGTGTTTAATGCGCACACTGGTTTGATAATCATATATAGCAATAGCTATTCCTAAAAATGCAACTATTAATAAAGCCGATCCGCTGAGACCTTCGATCTTTCCAATGATTGTTGCAACTGCAAAACCAGCAAAGTAAAATCCCCATAAGTCGTTTGAAAGCATGATCCTAAGTAAAATTGCGAATCCAACAAAACGCATCATACCACCAGCCGCTGATAATCCAGCCATGATCCATCCATAGTTTTTAGATATACTATTAAGTGCATCTCCGGCAGCAGATCCGCCTATAAGTCCAATCATTACGACTATTGCAAATAAAAGTCCAAGTACTCCCATAGCTATATAGTTAATGTTTGCAATTGTTTTCACATCTGCTTTTGTAGCTGCTGTATCTGCTCTAGCCATTAAAGGTGACATTACTGTGAATAACAGTGTTACCATGTACTGTCCCATGAGTGCAAACGGTACCGCAAGACCTAAAGCGGCTCCAGGTTCTAATTTAGATGAAATCGCGAAAACGGTTGCCATAATACCACCGATAACTGCATTTGGAGGTTGCGCACCACCAACAGGCATGTTACCTATTTGCATTAATTGATAAGCACCACCAACTATAAGTCCGGTCTTCATATCTCCCAATATTGCACCCACAACGGCACCCATTACGATTGGTTGATATAAAGATTCTAAAAAGTTAAATTGATCTATTGCAGCGATAAAAGCTACAATACCAACAAGTATAACCTGTATAGCATTAAAATGCATAACTTACCCTCCTCTTCATTTAACTTTTAAACAATTTTTCAATATTTTCTTTTCCTTCAGTAGGAACTCTTCTGATTTCAAGTTCAACACCTAAGTTCCTCATCTTTTTAAACGCTTCCACATCAGCATCGTCAACAGCTACAGAGCCTACAACCTGACGTTTACCTTCAACCATGTGCATGTTACCTATGTTGACTTTTTTAATAGGGACCCCGCCTTCAACCAGTTTTAAAACATCCTGTGGATTTTCACATACAATAAAGATCTTTTGGCGATCAGATGCTTTATGTATTGTGTCAATCGTTTTCTGTATTGTCCAATAACGAGTCTGAGCATAACTTGGAGCTGCCATATCCATAAGTCCTTGCCTAACAGTATTTTTAGCAACTTCATCGTTTGCAATCAAGATTAAATTTGCACCAATGCTTCCACACCACTGAGTAGCAACTTGTCCATGAATTAAGCGATTATCGATTCGTGTTAGTACTATATTTACCATTTTCCACCTCCTTAAAATCAATTTTTTTAAAGCAAAAATATCTGTCTAATTGAATTCTATCAAATATTTTCCCTAATGTACATATATTTTTTGATTACAAATTTACCTTTTTAGCTTTTTTGTTATAAATATATTAAACATTTGCAGTTTTTAGTTATTTTAGTTATAATTATTTTAAATTACTTCTCTTTATAATTATATTCAGATTAATATAAAATGGTGTGATTAATGATGATAAATAAAACTACAGATATCAGTTTTAGAAAATATGGCTCAGCATACATAGAGCCTTTGAATATAGATGCTAAAAATTTTATCTCACAGCTGATGGACATAAATACGAAAACAATAATGAATTTGTACTCTTTTTCATGTGAAGTATACGTTGAATTGCAATCTGGATTGGGTTTAATCGCTATACAAGATGAAAAGTCCAGCAGCAATATAGAGATATTTGCTATTCATAAATTGCTTAAAATCAATTCCAATGTGAATTTTAATATTATTTCATCCTCAAAAAGAGTTTTCTGCAAGTTAATAGTCCCTTCTGATTATAATTTGAAGATGAAATTTTTAAATCCTCCATATACCTATGAAAGCATTGTTTCTAAAATAAATGTCATAGAGATTTATGGATTTTACTATGGGATAAAGAGCCCCCATTACATGTTTAATGGAGAAAGCCATGAATTTTACGAATTGACCTATGTAGACGACGGGAGCTTAGACACTACTGTTGAAGGTGTCACTTATACTTTAAATGCTCAGGATTTATTGTTCTATGGAAGAAATCAATTTCATACTCAGCAGATCACAAAATCAGTTTCGTGCTCATATATTACTATCATATTCGACATGGAAATGAAAGATGACTATAAAATTTTAAATAGAGTATTCCACACTGAAAAGAAAATACATAAACTATTTAATAATTTCATGGAAGAGAGCAATACGGATATGCCTTACTCAAAGAGCCTCATGATCTGTCATTTGCAGGAGATCATACTCACTTTGCTTCAGTATGAATTCACAAACCCTGTTATCAATGTTACAACTCGTAAAACTCAAGGTTTCCAGGATAATTTTCTGGAACAGATATTAGATTATATCGAGGAATCAATATATCAATCTATCACAGTGGAGGATATATGCAAAAAGTTTTTACTATCTCGATCATCTCTTCAAACGCTTTTTAGAAACAATCTAAATATGCTTCCAAAGGGATATATAATCGAGCAGAAGCTTAAAAAGAGCAAGCAATTGATAAAAGTGGATAAATACACCATCAGTGAGATTTCTTCCATGTTAGGCTTTAAAACTATACATTATTTTTCCAGAACCTTTAAACAGCATTTTAAAATATCTCCAAGCGAGTATGCAAAAAAAGCATATAAAGATTGACCCCCAAACACTTGAGGCCTGGGGGATTTTAAGCTTCAGATTGAATTGTATACCTTGAAATCTTTATTACAACACCTTTTGATACTTCCACATCCACAGTATCTTCATCGATTTTCACGATTTTTCCATAGATGCCACCTGAAAATATTATGTTCATTCCTACTTTCATGTTTTGATGCAGATCAGAGAACGTTTTCCTTCTTTTTCTCATATTATTAGCTGATATTACATATAAGATGATCCCAAATATTCCAAATAAGACTGCAATTGTTATACAAGTCCATAAAATTACTTCCCAATTCATGATTAAATACCAGCCTCATCTTCTTCATGAGAAGGGACAGGATGTGTAAATTGCATTATACTCTTTTTGCCGACTTGGAGAGCCTTTTCTTTAAGTTCTTTTAAGGAATTCACAGAGGATCTCGATATTACGACATCTAAAATCATAGGTAAATTGCTTCCGCCAATGGTTTCCATGTTGCCTCTCTTTACTTGAAGCATTACAGAGGTATTAAATGGTGTTCCTCCTGCTAAATCTGACAATATCAAAATGCTATCGCAATGAGATAGTGAATCTAAAGCAATACTTAATTTTTCCCTCAAAGTCTCAGTAGAATCATCTGATAAAAAATCTACAAATGCCATATTTTCCTGTTTACCTGCGATTAATTGCAAACTGCTCTGCATTCCTGTAGCGAAATTTCCATGCCCGGTTAAAACCAATCCTATAACAAGCTGTGGCAACGCATATGGATATATATTTACTCCTTTAACAACTCTGTTTACCTCACCACTTGGACATGGATTGTCTGGTGTGATTCCCATTTTTAATGATTTTAAAACTGCAATAGTTTGAGCAAATAAAATGAAGTCTAATCCTAAGAGGATGTTGTTTAATAAACCATCTATATTATAAGTAATTGCGTAGTCGGCTAAAGATGAAATAGCTGGATCCTCATGATTCATCACTACAGCTAATTTATTTCCTTTTTTTTGAGAACTCATTTCTTTTAGCAAATCTATTTCATATTGACGAGTGTATTCTTCATCGCTTAAGTATATGACTGTCAATGCAGAATCATTCACAAAAGATTTTGGACCATGTCGAAAACCTAGAGGAGAATCGTATAAAGTAGCAATTTTTCCAGAGGTGAGTTCATTCATTTTTAACGCTGATTCCGTTGAAATGCCTTTTAATACATTGCTCCCAAGATATATTATTCTATTGAAATCAAATTCATCCACTATTTGCTTAGCAATTACATAATTTTTATCTAAGTAGGATTGACCGGATTCTATGATCTTATCAATTTTTTCTAAGATTTGATCCAAACTATCTAAGTTAAAGCACAAAAATGCAGCTAAATACATATTTGTAAAGCTTGAAGTCATTGCAAATGCTTGATCATTAGTTTCGTCAGCAAGGTTTAAAACTAAGCAATTGCTTTTTTTTGATCCGGTTTTTGACAGTTCTCCATCTTTGTTATTGGTTATGATCAAGTGATATACCTTTCCACATATTGTCTCTGCAAGTTCAAGAGCTCCAATTGATTCAGGTGAGTTTCCTGAACGGGCAAAACTAACCAGTAAAGTAGGTTTAGTTTTAGATAGATAGTTTTGAGGGGTGAGGACGATATCTGTAGATTCAAAGGATTTAATCTTGTGATTTAATTTTTCATTTAATGCTGAAAATAGAGAATTTCCAATAAATCCACTGGCACCGGCACCAGTCATAATTACATCAAAATCATCTAAAGTGATGACTTGATCTATAAAATGTTGAATTTGATCCTTTTCGTTTTTTATTTGCAGACAAGTTTTTTTCCAGGTCTTAGGTTGTTGATATATTTCATTTAATGTAAAATATGAGGATGTTTCTCTAATGAAATTTTCATCTAATCCAAAAATATTTAAATCCATAATCATCATCTTTCCTATTTTTTCATATAATTATATCATTTTTATTATTTTTAACAATAGATTTGTTAATAAGTGTAATCTATAAATTAATTATTATAAATCTTTTGCGGACTTATGATTTTAACTAAAATATGTAACAGTATTGTTAAAAAAGATAAATACTATAATGAAACTGTTTTCTATAATTAGTCTATGGAAAGGAGTTTAGTTTGATGAAGAAAAGCAAATACAACAATCCAAAAATTGGGCCTGTAAAGGGATGGAATATTTATGTCGATGAACGTGGTCGCACAGTTTACTTCGATATTCTCACAAAAATTGGCTATGTAATTGATGAGAATAACCAAAGGCTTTTTTATTTTTTCCATAACAGATATATTATTATAATATTCGGAATAATACTTTTTGGTGATTATCTATTAGATTTAAAATACACAATAGCAATTGGTTTCATACTTATCATTGCTCTTGAATTAATTTTTAGATTTTGGTATCTTAATAAGCTAAAAATGCTTGATAATTTTACTCCTCGTAAAAAAGCATCTGTATTAAATGGATTAATAGAAGATAATAATCCAAAAAAAACATTAGTAATGGCTGTTTTATATGCTGCATTTTCTGTTTTGGTCGTAGTGAATGCTGTTACACAACATATGGGGATACCGCTTATAGTTCTTAGTTCATTGCTTTCACTCTTTACTGCTTATTATTCCATTATACATGTAATTGCATTAATTAAAATGGGTAGGTGATTTTAAATGGTACATCCAATAAAAAAAATAATATCTGAATATAAAAACGGTAACCATAAGGGGATTTTTTCTGTCTGTAGTGCTAATAAATATGTGATAGAAGCTGCAATGGAAAGGTTAAGATCAAGTGACATGTATCTTCTTATTGAATCTACAGCAAACCAAGTAGATCAATTTGGTGGATATACTAGAATGAGACCCATGGACTTTAAAAACTTTATAAAAGAATGCTGTACATGCTTTAACTTTCCTTTTGAAAGAGTGATCCTGGGAGGGGATCATTTGGGACCACTGACATGGCAAAAAATAGATCCAGAAGAAGCTATGGAAAATGCAAAAGAGTTGATCCGCCAATACGTTCTAGCTGGCTTTACTAAAATTCATATAGATACAAGCATGAAACTCTTTGGAGATGATGTTTTCGGAGATGAAAAAATTGCTGATAGGGCAGGGATTTTGTGCACTGTAGCTGAGGAATCGTTCAAGGAATTATCATTAATTGATAAAGATGCACTGCATCCAGTTTATATTATTGGCAGTGAAGTTCCTATACCAGGTGGAGCAAAATCTGAAGAAGAAAATTCTGAAGGTATTCAAGTGACTAAGGTAGGTGGTTTTAAACAAACAGTTGAAACATTTAAACTAGCTTTTGAAAATCATGGCGTTAAAGAGGCTTTTGATTATGTGGTTGGCGTGGTGGTTCAGCCTGGAGTGGAATTTAGTTCTGATACAGTATGGGAATACGATGAAGACAAGGCTAAGGATTTAAGTGAAACAATAAAGAGCTATTCAAATTTAGTTTATGAAGCTCACTC
>WQUF01000168.1 GCA_009785875.1 Oscillospiraceae bacterium
AATTTAATCTATGTCACACTGGTTGGAAAAAATAATAAGGAGTATATTAGATGCATTGAAAAGGTTAAATATGTTAAGAAAAAAGACCAAGGGATCAGCTATGATAATAGCACTTATCTTCTTTTCCATCATAGCGAGCTTAGTTTTAGTTAATTTTAATTCATTAGTAAATTTTAGTCTGTTCTCTAGAGTTTTTTTGGATTCTTTTGCAGAGAACGATTATTATAATAAGGCTTATTACGAAATATTTGATGCAATCTCTGCAAAGATATTAGATGATAATCCTGAATTAGAGGATTTTGATGAATATATCAAAGACAATAACACAAAAATTTCATTAAAAGGTGCTGATTACACTGTCACTAAAATAGCAAATTCTAATAGGATCATTATCTCATTCACTTCGAAAAGGTTGCAAGAGATATTTTCTATTGATTGTGTGAATAATGCTTTAAAATTTTGTAAATTCGTAAAGGAGTAAAATATTGAAAAAAATTTATAAGATATCGGAGCTGAAACCTTTAAGGCGTAAAAGGTCTTATATCATAGCGGATGAGGATATTTATATCGATAGATTAGAAATAAATATCAAAGATAAAGAAAAAAAATTAGAGATCATTCGAGATCATCTCACAGAACTCTTCGATGATATCAGCGATATCATTTTTCACGCTGAAAATATTAAATTAAATAAAAAGAATTTCTTGTTTTTATATTGCATTAGATGCAGTAATGATGAAATCGTGAAATCCATCTCCAAAGGAAAGATAAAGCTCATACCTATTCAGTTTTATGTGCATAAGAAATATAAAAATAAGCTTAAAAAGGAAAACTGTGCCATGATTTTTGAAAAAGATGATTCATTATATGTTAATTTTATCAAGGATAAGAAGATCTATGATTCGAGCATATTTAGAGAATATACAAAGGGCATATTAGATAAAAGGCTAGTTGAGATAGAAGATTTTGTTGGTGATAAAAAGAATATATTTTTTATAAATAACAAGAATAAATTAAACAGATATGATTTTCATGAATTTTATTCAAAAATGAATGTAGATAGAATAGAGGGCTAAAATGAATTTTTCAAATTTAAATTACTATGTGAACAATAAAAAGAAAACTCTTAAAATACAAAAATATACGATCCTTTTTTTGATTTTATCAGTTGCGGTTTCATTTAAAGTTCTTTCTATGTTAGAAGGAAATTTAAGCAAATTAACAAATGAATATTCCAACATAAATAATATCATGCTGCAGAATAAAAAGAACAATAATTCGTCTAAGATTATGGTTGAAAATGCTTTTCTCTTATTAAATTTTCTTGTAGATGAGAATATAACAGGTCGACTTAACGAAAGCATGAATGAGTCTCAGCTTGTACTCAGTGGCGACGAAGGATTGATTTGTAATGCCTTAAAAGATATAGCTAATATTGATAAATTTAAAGTCAAAAACATCGAATTCTATGGAAGCGGATCTGAAATAAAAGAAGTGAAGTTGACTTTTGGAGAGTATTTGAATGAAGAATAAACTTTTGATCACCTGTCTTGTTGTTGTATTGTCATTTATGGGGTATAATATTTACTCTGTAATCAATAACACAATGACAGCTCAGGTGAATTTAAATGCAAAGAAAATAGAATATGAAGTATTTAAATCAGAAAATGTTAATTATGATTATAAAGATATTGTAGATTTTTCTAAAAGATATACTGGAGTAAAGCTAAAATCAGTAAAAAATTCTAAGGACAGTATACTGGCAAACTTTTATTTTAATGGGGATTTGGAAGCTTTAAATACTTTCCTTCAAGATGTATATAAAATTCCAAATTTAAGTGGTTTAAATAATATTAATTTGGAAAAAGTAGATAATATCTCATATAAAGGAGAAATAGCTTCAGAGTTTATTAAAAAATTCAATTGAAACGGGATGACTTTTTTGTTAGAATTATGTTGTTGATTAGAGATTTAAGCATATTAATATAGATAGTGTATTAATAGCAAATTATTTTAGGAGGAATATACATGATTTCCGCAGGAGATATAAGAAAAGGTACTACCTTTGAAAATGATGGGCAAGTTTTTACTGTTGTTGATTTCTTACATGTCAAGCCAGGTAAAGGTGCTGCTTTTGTGAGAGCTAAGCTTAGAAATGTGTTGACAGGATCGACAACAGATACAACTTTTAATCCATCTACAAAATTTCAAGAAGCTGTGATTGAAAGAAAAGAAATGCAATATTTATACGGCGATGGAGAACTGTACTACTTTATGGATCAAGAGACTTATGAGCAGATACCTTTGAATCTTGAAAAAGTCGAGGATGCTATTAAATATTTAAAGGAGAATATGTTTGCTATAATTAAGTTTTATAAAGGCGAAGCTTTTTCAGTTGAAGCTCCTAATTTTGTTGAATTGCAAGTGGTTGAATGCGAGCCGGGTGTAAAGGGTAACACTGCTACTAATACAACGAAAGCAGCAAAACTTGAAACTGGTGCAAGTATTCAGGTACCTCTTTTTGTAAATGAAGGGGAAATAGTAAGGGTCGATACGCGATCTGGAGAGTACATGGAAAGAGTGTAGCAGTGAATAGTGAATATTGAACAATGTATCAGTGAATAGTATTTTTAATTAATTCCAATTGCGTTGCATTTGGAATTAATTTTTTATGCTGTTCTGAACAATGTAGAGCATTATCAATGTTACTTGACTCCACCTCAAGAAAAGTACAGCTAAAATTGTTACACTTTTGGCAAAAGAATTTTCAAACAATATTTTACAAAAATCTACATCTAATTTTCTAGGTGAAGAACATATGTATTAGATATTTATTTAAGAGCATAGTAAACAGCCCATAGGCTTTTTTGGAGGTTTTAAATCAAAACGGTCATTTGGACTTATGACCACTTAAACTTCTTTTGTAGATTTTCAGAGAACTCTGTAGAAAGATTTTTTTAAATGAGTTTTAGCTTATAATAATACTCAATTTACCTATTTAATATTTACCATTTCTGTTAGGGATTGGGCTAATAATTTCTTTAGTGAGACTTTATTTATTAAGCCTTTTTCAAGGTAATATTTCATATCTTCATTGTTGCACTTGAAATTAAATACTTTGCTAAATTTGCCACCCATCTTTCCAGCACAACTCGCAGCTTCGAACCTCTTAAATTGCAACAGTAACTCGATTAAAGCACTCAGCAATTCTCTCTGAACTTCAATAGTTATCCTGGTCTTCTCAGGAACAAGATCATTAACGACTCCTATCTGCTTCTTTAATTTTTCTAAACTTATCTTTTCATTTGCAACCAACAGTTTTAACTTGAAAATGGCATTTACAGATTCTACTCCAAATTCTTTTATGATTTCCTCTTGAAGCTCTTTAGGAACTCGAGTTAGATATACAGCAGCCTTTAAAGTGATATTTCCATTATATAGATGATAAAGTCCTGTGTCACAGAGTTTTCTAACTTTTAAGTAATCAAAGACAGTGCTTTCACTAACTTCAAATTGCTTGGAAAGCTCCATAGCAACATTTAATTGTCTTCTGTATTTTTTGGTTCGGCGCATCAAATTATAGTTCTGTATCATCGTTTGGATTAAATTGAACTTTGAGATGCTCCGAAATTTAAAGTTGGATTCAAAAATCATGTTTCTGATGTATAGCTCGTCTACGTCATCTTGATTTATCACATATGCAGGAATCTTTTCGTAGAGTGTATTTTTTGTGATATTTAAAAGATTCGTATAAGCAAGGTGTCTGAATCTACCAATGATGACACAATAAGTGCCGGAGGATGTATGCATCACGTGAATTGGATTGATTAAGCCCACCGATTCAATTGAGCGCATTAAGTCCATAAGTTCAGCATCTGATGGAGTGTCAAATAGGTTCCAACCCTCTGGCATATCTTCTATTATAGCAGTAGGAATCATTTGAAGGTTATCATAAAAGTTAGGTTTTTCATTGACAGATGTTGTTTTTAAAATTTCCATCTTCTTCTGATTTTCAGCGATTTTCTGAGCTATTTCAGGAGTAAGATTTGAATGGGAAAGAGAAACATCAATGCTTTCACAAGTGACATTTTTAAGTAAAATCTTAGGGCGCAGGTCTTCTCCGTAGTAACCTTTTTCGTATGGGTCAAATTTACTTTTATACATGATTCTACCTCTCATCGAATTTCTTATATAATATCTTATTAAAGTAAAGTGTAAAAGTTGCTTCTTTTAAAAATAATTTTTTTGTCACACTTTATAACTATCGGAATAAAATAATATTAGCTTAAATAAAAAGTTGTTGACAAAAATATTAGCAATACTATATATTGATGATTAGGAGTATAAGATTTCGTCCTTTTTAGGATGAGATTTTTTATTTTAGTAAAAGGAGAGATAATTTTGGAATTAGAAAAGAAATATGATCCAAAGGATTTTGAAAAAAGGCTGTATAAATGGTGGGAAGACAAAGGATTTTTTAATACAGTGGTAAATCATAATAAAAGACCATATACTATAGTGATGCCTCCTCCAAATATAACTGGTCAATTGCATTTAGGTCATGCGATAAACAATACAATACAAGATTTTCTGATTAGGGTTAAGAGGATGCAAGGTTATGAATCACTTTGGCTTCCTGGTGAGGATCATGCATCTATTGCCACAGAAGTTAAAGTAGAGGCTGAACTTTTAAAAGAAGGTATTAAGAAGAAAGATTTAGGCAGAGAAAAGTTTTTAGAAAAAGTGTGGGAATGGTCTAATAAATATAGAAATAGGATAAGGGATCAGCTTAAAACAATGGGATTTTCCTGCGACTTTACTAGAGAAGCATTTACTATGGATGATAATCTATCTAAAGCTGTTAGAAAAGTATTTGTAAAGCTGTATGAGGAAGGCTTAATCTATCGAGGCAATAGGATTGTAAACTGGTGTCCAAAGTGCCTTACTGCAATATCAGATGCTGAAATACAATATTCTGAGTTTAACAGCAAGTTTTATTATATAAAGTATCCATTTAAAGATGGAAGTGGGTTTATCGAAATTGCAACGACAAGACCAGAAACTATGCTGGGCGATGTAGCTGTTGCAGTCAATCCAAGTGATCTTCGTTTTAAAGATTTTATAGGGAAAATTCTAATCTTACCCATCATGGAAAGAGAGATCCCTGTTATTTCTGATGAATACGTAGATATGGAACTAGGCACAGGAGCTGTTAAAATAACGCCTGCCCACGATCCAAACGATTATTTAGTTGGAAAGAGGCATAACCTTCCTGAAATAAATGTGCTGAATGAAGATGGTACCATAAATGAAAATGGTGGAGATTATAAAGGTCTTGATAGATTCAAAGCTCGAGAAAATATATTAGCTAAATTAAAAGAGGACGGTCTTTTAGTTAAAGTGGAACCATTAACTCATAATGTAGGCTGTCACGATAGATGCGGTGCTGTGATCGAGCCTATGCTATCAAAACAATGGTTTGTTAAGATGAATGATCTTGCTAAACAAGCTATAGATGTTGTAAAAGAAGACGAAATAAAATTTATTCCAAAGAGATTTGAAAAAATTTATTTTAATTGGATGGAAAATATACAGGATTGGTGCATTTCACGTCAGTTGTGGT
>WQUF01000169.1 GCA_009785875.1 Oscillospiraceae bacterium
GAAAGACCTCTACTTTATTTAAAGTTAGATGTAATAATGAAGACATGGAGCATTATATAAAGGAAAAATTGGTAGATGAAATGCTATATGGGAAATTGATCTCAGCTGGGATCAAGTAGATTTAGGATCATAATAAATTTTAGATTTTTTTAACTAAAGTATTATCAGACCAAAAGAACATTGTAAAAAGCATTTTTTGAAAAAATAGTCGAGGTAGGCTTATTTGTTGTATGACAAAATATAAATATTATCAATAAAATCTAATTATACTTAAAATAATTTGAAACGGTGAAATTAAAGCAAAAAAAATGTCTAAAAATTTATTTCGAAAAAGAGGAATATTCTTAACTGCAACTTTTCGAGGGTGCAGTCAAGAATTAAGAATAAGAAGAAAAAATGAACCGCCCTGCTCGAACCAGGGCGGTAATTAGTTATTTACCGAATCCGGGGTAACCGCACCAAGCGGAACGATTACCTTCTTTCTTTATTTTATTATTTCTTTTCTATCTAGTCAATATTATTTACTTATTTTTACATATTTATACTATGAAAATAAATTACAACAGCTTGATTAAATTTAGAAATAATGTGAATAATAATAAAGGTTAAAGAAAGAAGAGTATTCAGATTCAGAAGCAGTACGGTTGCCACTTTCCTGATGAGGAGGTGGATCTTCATGACTACATATGAGATATTACATTTGATAGTATCGATTTGTATGCTTATTATCTCTTATCTTATGTATAAACTTAATAAAAATAAGATTCTTGTGATTAAGTTTGTTAAGAATAAGAAAAAGAGAAGAAATAAGAAGAAAAAATGAACCGCCCTGCTACAACCAGGGCGGTAATTCACTAATTACTGTTCAGGGTAACCGCACTTAGCGGACTGTCTACCTTCTTTTTTTATTTTATTATATTTTTTCTATCTAGTCAATATTATTTACTTATTTTTACATTTTATACTTCTAAATTATTTTGCAGTTCTTAATTTTTCTTTCAATTGCTCTTCCATGCTTTGAAGTTCTTTTTCTGCAAGAAGTCTCTTTTCTCTACCTTCAGAATGTATTCTTATAACTTCATCAATAGTAGTTATTAAATCCTCATTAGTCTTCTTTAAAGTATCGAGATCGACGATTCCTCTTTCGCTCTCTTGAGCAATTGCAATTGTACTAGTTTTTAGCATCTCGCTGTTCTTTTTTAATAGCTCATTAGTCATATCTGAAACCTTTTTTTGAACTTCCATAGCGCGTCTTGAATTTTCAAGTCCAAGGGCTAAAACTATTTGATTTTTCCACAGAGGAATTGTGTTTAAAATAGAGCTCTGTATTTTATCGATAAGTTCGTTATCGTTATTTTGAAGGAGTCTAATCTGTGGAGCCATCTGAAGGGAAATAGCTCTGCTTAATTTTAAATCGTGGACTCTTTTGTCAAACCTTCCTATTAAGCTGATAAGATCATTTACCTGCTGAGAAATTGCAGCATCATTAGTTTCTATTGCTTGCTTTTTTAATTCAGGGAGTACATTTTCATTTAAATCCTTTAATTTCTCCTCTCCTGCGATTATATACATGCCAAGCTCTTTAAAATGAACTAAGTTTGCTTCAAATAATTGGTCAAACATGGTGACATCCTTTAAAAGCTGCATCTTATTCTGCTCCAAATTATTTGTGATTTTATCGATATTTGCTTGAACATTTTCATATTTTGTAGATATTTTTTTCATCTTATTCTTCTGATTGTTAAAGAAACCCATGATCCCTTTATCATTTACATCTTTATCGAAATCCTTTATCTCAACAACTAAATTAGTAAGTAGAGACCCTACTTCTCCGGTATCTTTTGTTTTTATTTTAGCTAGCATATTATCAGCAAAAGCAGATATCTTAGTTTGAGCAGGTGCACCATATTGTACTATCATGGTAGAATCTTTAATATCTATTTTCTTTACAAAATCTCTAATGGCTTGTTGCTCTGCAGGTGTTAGATTATTGATATCCAAATCAGTATTTGTCAGCTTCTCTTTTTGATCACTTGTAGTCAATGCTTCGCTTTTTCCAGTTGTAAGCACTAATTCTGGTACGTTTTTGTTTAAATCCATCTCAAAACCCTCCTAAAATTTATTGGTTCCTTAAACTATTTTGTATTTCATCATACATATTCATCTTCAGTGGCGATACTACGGAGTCGATACTTTGAGGTATTCCTTGAACTGTTAATCTGCTCACATCATAAGTTCCACCTGTAATACCAACTCTAAATCCATACTTTTCCCAGGCTAAATCTTGGATTTCCTTGTCATTAAATGCATCTAAATATTTTGCTCCATTTTCATCAAGGGCTGCAATGCAATGTGAGTTCCAAATGGTTGGAGCTGGATAGAGTATTCTAATCCTATCTTTAACAGCTTCCCATCCGGAAGGATTGTTATTTGCAAAATCGATTATGCTCTTTTCATAATCTACGATCATAGGCTTTCCACCGGCACCAGTTCTTAAATATAATTCGAATAAATCCGCAGGGGTGTTGTTTAAAAATCCTGATCTTTTATAAAAATCATCCAGCCTTGGAAGCACACCATTTAAGTTTTCTTCTGTTACCTCACCTCTATTCATTATTGATGCTAAAAGTCCATAATAAGATGTCCCTGGTGATGAAGTGACTGGATCAGTTGAAGCTATATTTATTTTGCCATAGATCTGATTAAATCCAATATCTGCCCATGTCTTTCCATCTACTATATATTGAATTAGTTTTTCCATGTCAGATATATAATAAACTCCATTGCTTAAAGTTACAATAC
The DNA here is from genome assembly GCA_009785875.1 of Oscillospiraceae bacterium. Taxonomy (GTDB): domain Bacteria; phylum Bacillota; class Clostridia; order Clostridiales; family Clostridiaceae; genus WQUF01. The sequence goes on from WQUF01000169.1 coordinate 2,803, forward strand.
CTTCATTTATCAAAGCATCTGTAACTATATCCCAGCTATATATGACTATTGGCGTATTTAAAGCAAGAGCACCTTTTACAACATATTCTCTTGAAGCTTCTTGTTTTAAAGGATCTGGCGATAATTTATAATAATCAAAAAATCTCTGATCAGAAAAGAATATAAAATCGTATTTTGAGCCATCCCCTCTGACAACTGGGTCTTTTATCAGTTTACCATTGCTCCAAGCATCATTTACAACATTTAATTTGTATTTATCCTTTAATATCCTTATAAAATCCGGATCCGCTAAAAGGTTTTCCTTTCCACCCCCAACAGCTCCATAAATCGTAGTAATGTTCCAATCTAATAAGCTTTTTCCATTATTATTATCTAAAAAAAGTTTGATGCTTATTCCAATTAGTATGAGCAAAATAAAAACAACTATCGCAATAATACCTTTTTTATTCATATTTTCCTCCTAGAGATTAAAATCGCTTTTAAAACTGCCCAATTGACTATTTAAATCGCTCTCTAATACTTTTAATTCAGCAGATGAATCTAATATGTCATCGCTGTAAAGATCGTTCAATCCTACATCGTATGCATCTTTAATTTGGGAAAAAAGACTTGAAACATTCTTCATAAAATTCACGGCTTCTGCTCCCTTTAGCCTGTCATTTTCAATTTTATCATATTGCTCCAATATTTTGATTGTAGAATCCGGATAATAATTTAAATACTTATTTGCTCTCTTATATTTAATAGGATTTTCGCTTACGATTTTTATTATCTTATCAAAGTCTGAAATAATTGCTTTTAATTCTTCAACTAGTTTTTTATCTTCTATTTTAACAGTAAATTGTGTTAACTTTCTCAGGTAAGTTTTGCTAAGCTCTAAATTGGCTTTAACATCATTGTTTAAACTAGCTGTTATCTTAGATTCTTTCTTTTTTGATGGCATAGATAATACAATTGTAAATATGATAAATATCACTATGGATACAATAAGAGATATGAATATATTTATCCTTAAAAATGCAAATAAAAATATGAATAAAAGTCCAGCAGCAATAGCAGGTAAAATTATAATAAATGAATTTCCCTTATTATTCATAAAAACCTCCTAATTATAAGCCCTAATGGTTTTAAATGCATTGATTAAATCATCTTTGCTATCTAAAACGAGAGCTTTAGATAATGTTGCAATTTCCTCTAATTGAGATCTGTCAGCATCGCCAAAAAGAATAGAAAATATCGGAATATCCTTATTAATATTTTTATATTTGTTTAAAACATAGCTTTTATCGTCTTCCAGTGACATTCCATCAGTCATCAAAACTATTGAAACATTATATTCATCATTATCCACATTCTTTACTGTTTCTATTGCTTTATCCAAAGCCAGATACATATTTGTACCGCCACCAGCTGTAGTATTTAATATATCATTTAGCAATTCACTGGTTGAGCCGCTATAGAAAGAAATAACATCATTGTTAAAAGGTATTAAAATCACCTTATCCTGATCAGAAAATTGAATAAAATAATTGGAAGCTTCTTGCTCATCTAATACTAATTTCATGGCATTCATCAAATCATCATAACCATATTCCAACATGCTTCCGGAAAAGTCCAGACAAAATACAGTAAAAGTAGGTTTTTTAAATTCAAATTGATAAACATTTAAAGCTTCTTTTATGATATCAATATTTGGATATTTTATAGCATTTAAATATTCATCCCTTTTAATCCCATAGTCAGAATTAAATATATTGCTATAATTTTCGTCAACAAGTCCACCATAACCAGCTCGTCTACCACTTGATGTGATTTTATCCTGTATTTCCAGAGATAACAGGTAACTCTGCAATTTATTGAAAACATCTTCCTTTTTCTTGTCCCCATTATCAATATATGCAAATGGTGAATCAGAAAGTGCAACCCCATCTTTAGGATAGAGCATATATAAAGGATCCTTTCCATTTTCTATAAGCTCTTTATTGATATTTATGATGCTAGATTCATAATCAATGAGAGCATTATAATTATCATCCTGTATCATCTGGCTTAAATATTCAGTAGAGCCGGATGTCCTTTCAACACCACTAAATAAAGAGATCATTGAAGCCTTTACATTTTCATCTTTAACATTATTCATTGTCAAGACTTCAGGGTTCCCTGAGAGGCTATTTAAAAAACTTAAATAAGCAGAGGCTCCGCTATCTGTCTGTGTTACGGAAGGAATTATAAATTTAAGCTTATTATCTTTTATTATATTGATAATATCTTTTAAATAAACATCCTTAGATATTAAATCCAGCTCTTCAGCTTTTGTTTTTTTAATGCCAAACACAACAGGTGTAATGGATGTTGGTTTGGAATACTTAATCAAACTCTTGTTATTAACCAAAGAAAACCATATGGAATTAGTTAAAAAACAAGCATCATAATTTGCACTCTTCATATTTAGTATATTGCTTGCGATGTTAATTGTGTCATCATAATCAATTTTTATATCGATCTTCTGTTGTTTTGCAAAATCTGTAAAAATATATTCAAGGTCTTTATTCTCGAAGCTGCTGATAATCCTAAAAGAATTTTCAGTATTTTTCTCTTTTTTGTCACAAGACATTGTAAAACTGAATAAAATAAATATCATAACGGGAACTAAAATTTTTTTCATATATACACTTCCCTAAAGAATATTTAATTGTACTTTAATTATAAATGATATTATATCTAATTAATATAGGAATTTCAAAGAAAAACCTCAAAAACTCAAAAAGGGTGCAACAATTTTTTGAAGGTATTTATTCATAAAGTATGATTAATATGATAAAATAGAATAGCATTTATCAGATTATCTTTACAACAAATTTAAAGGTTATGCCAAAATAGAAAAGGAGGCGATTTAGATGGCTGAATCTGTATGGAGCTTTGATAAATGGCGAAATGAAGGAAGAAAAGAATGAATAAATCACTTAACGGTTTGATAATAGAAAGCGACAGGACTCTTACATTACATGATGGAAGAACACTAGGTTTTGCGGAATATGGTCAACTTGATGGCAACCCGATTTTTTACTTTCATGGACACCCAGGATGTCGATACGAAGCAAGATTGCTTGCGAAATATGCCAAACAATTAAATATTCGTATTATAAGTGTGGACAGACCAGGTTTAGGTTTGTCAAGCTATAAATCTGGTAGAAAAATATTAGATTGGTCAGAGGACATTATCGAATTTGCTGATGCATTAAAAATAGAACGATTTGCTGTTGTTGGTTTTTCAGGTGGCGGTCCATATGCATTAGCTTGTGCATATAAAATTCCTGATCGGTTAACAGCATGCGCAGTTATTTCAGGCGTAGGAAAAATGAGTGCTTTTGTTTCTTTTTTATCTTTATGGATGCCATGGATTATCCTTCCATTGTCAAGAAAAATGTTCTGCAATATAGAAAAGTCAAAAGATACCTTGCTAAAGGCTTCCAATCATTGGCCAGAGGTAGATAGAAATTGTTTAAATCACACAGACGTAATTGATATTATGGCAATCTCTTTGATGGAAGCCTTGCGCCCTGGATTTCGAGGTGCTGCTTTAGATGGTGGATTGATTGGCAAAAATTTCGGGTTTCGCCTGGAGGATATCAAGTTCCCCAATATCTCTCTTTGGCACGGAGGTATGGATAGAGAAATTCCAATTTCGGTTGGTCGCACTAATGCAGAAAAATTGCAGACTTGCAATGCGAGATTTTTTCCTGAAGAAGGTCACATATCACTCATAGTCAATCATGGTAAAGAAATTTTAGCAGATTTGATATCATGATTGAGAAGGAGATCAAGAATCAGAGTTAAGTGATTTTATGACTTAACTCTGATATATTAATGGCTTACCGACACAATCTCTCTTGTATATTTTTGATTTTTTAAGTCAATATCGGCATAAATAAGCAAATCATTATTAATTTCAGTTTGTCCAGTATTTATGCAAGTAGTTTTATCTATGGTATTGATCCACTTACCGAGTTTAGTATCAGGGCTTTCATGTATGTGTCCATGTAATGTTAATAGTGGCTGTTTTTCTTTAAAAAAGTTATATATATCTACTGAGCCGATATCCAAGTCTGGATATCGCAATTGCCCGAGCTTCAACCCTGCAGGTGCCATGTGCGTTACATAAATTGTTTTATCAGCATTTTGGGGTTTCGGTAACTTGCTTAGTATATCGTACATTTTAGGTAATTTTGTTGTTGCATATTCTATCCAGTCATTTATTTTATCATAATCAAAATCATTTGATAGTAAAGCATAAGGCATAAACTGTCTCTGGAAAATATAATTATCTTCCATAACGACCCTATCCTTGCAAGCAAAGGGATGGTCGAGTATGTAATTCATACCTATAAACTCATAACCATCAATAGTAACTTTATTTTGAGCTATATTATAAACGTTGTCAAACTCATTGCATACATCGTTAAATAATTTGTCCATTGATAATAAATCATCATTGCCTAACATCGCTAAGCATGTAATATCCTCTTTTTTCAGTGCGGTAAAATAATTTCTTAAATATTGACTTACAAAAAGTGGTTGTTCCATATGTCTATTGCATTGTTTAGGCAGCATATCACCACCATTAACTATAAGCTTTATATCATTGTCAACAGCGATTGTTAATAATTTATTATATTTAATAGTATCTCCGTGTAAATCGGTAACATATAACATTCTCATAAGAATCCACCTAAAAGCTTAAATCACGAGTTTTTCCAGGCTCTAATGTATATATCTCTATATTATCCTGATAGCTATGATTGTTCATTCTATCGAATAAAGTACCTCTATGGCTAAGCTCGTTGTCATCAGGATACATTATATAATCTAATATCATTATTACTATCAATTTTTCAGGGCTCAATGACTGATTGATGATCATATTATTTAATTCTAAAAATACTTCATTGTAAGCTTCTTCATTTGGTATTATCTGCATACGTACATTGATGGTTTTTCCTCTTGTAGTTTTAAGCTTCAAGGCTACAATCCCTGGGTCTGAATCTACAAAGTTTATTGAGTCATATTCATCCTCTGGAATATCCAAGAAAGATTGAAGAAAACTCATAGTTATATGTTCACTTCCTTTAGACCCAAACATTTTTTTAAAAACATAATTATCTTTTATTATTGGTAACATTTTTGCTCACCTTACTTCCTTATATTTAATATTATAATTATGGACAAACTGAATTTTTTTAAACATAAGTTTTTAATTTATTTTACCATATTTTTTAAAAAAGGTTCCATAAAAAAGGATAAATGATTTTTAAAGTTTATGAATTTAACCATAAACTTTAAAAACCATTTATAGCTGCTAGTCAGCGGTACTTTCTAAGGTTGTTGTTAAGCCTTTATCAACGACATTTCCAAAAGGCTTTGCTTTTATGATCAGTATAATTGAAAACACAGGCATTACAGCAAACAATATAATTATTAAAGCTATATTTGAAACAATTTGAATCGGTGTCCCCATATTCATTACCACAAGAGGCATTACAATTACAACAAAATAATCATATAATGAATGTACGATCATAGCACTTAATAGATTCTTTGAATAGATAAAAACAGCAGAAAACGCCAATCCTAGCAGCATAGCATTCAATGCAGGAAATATATACTCCAAAATATCGCCACCACTCGTAAGAAAACCAAAAAGATGAATAAGCCCAAATAGAATGGCTGTGATAAGAGCAGCGTTAATCCGACCTTTTGCCGTTCCGCCAAATTTAATCAAGAATGCTGTAATCATAAGCCCTCTGAACAAAGATTCCTCAAAAAAGCCCACTGCAGTTTGCTGAAAAATACGCGCCGGGATTTGAGGTAAAAAATCTTTGTTTATTTTCACTATATCAAACAAGATAGCAATGTAGCAAATACAAATAAGGAGAACAGGCAAACAAGCAAATATACCTTTTGCAAAACCTTTGGTGGAAAATACAAATTTAAATCCATTACTTTTGATAATGTATCCCAACAAAACAACGGAAAGTATACCAAACACAATTCTTAATGCACCATCCATCCAGACCCGCAGTACAGGTGTAGATATTGAGTTACCCAAAAGAAGATTCACTAGTGTAAACACAATAAACACGATTAATGCCGAAACAATTCCAAACAAAACTGGTTTTTTCACGGCTAAATTTTTCATGATATAATTCCCCCATTAAACTTTATACTATAATATGGAGAATTATATACTACTTTTTAGTGCTTGTGCGCTTTTTTGTGTCAAAGTTTATTTTTCGTCTGAAAGTGCGGTTTGATATCCGCACAACATAACGCTTGCCTTAAACCAATTGTTCTCATATGAATTATGGACGACGCCATCATACTTTTCAGCCACATAACGGATACTTCGCATACCAATGGCATGAAAGTCTTTATCCTTCTTGGTTGTTACAAAGACACCGTTTTGCAAAACAGGCTCTATGGCATAACCGTTTTCTACCGTCAATATTAAAAGATTACCTTTACGCCTGATAGATAGCTTCACACGACGCAAAGCTTCCGTTTCCGCTTGTGCAGCGGCTTCGATTGCGTTATCAAGTAAATTGCTAAGCAACGAAGATAAATCAAATTTGCTAATAATCAAGTCTTTGTGAAAAACTCCGTCAACTAGAAATTCAACCTGCTTTTGGTTGGCCTCCCAATGTTTCTGATTAATGATTGCGTTTGCGTTATCATTTTCAACATCGATAAGCAGAGAAGAGAGTAATTGCCCCTCATATTCGGAAATGCTTTGAAGCGCATCGGCATCGCCCTTTTCCTCGGCAAACGTGCGCCATTGGGTAAGGCTGTGCCGGAGATCATGGCTCAATACTTGAATCCGATCATCTGACGCTTGTTTCCGCAGCATATATCGTTCTATCATATCGTTTTGAATAGCCAGAGCATTTGCCTCGTTGGCTTTAGCGAAATACCGGCAAATAAAGGAGAAAACGAAGTACAACAGTACCCAAATGATTAAAAGAACCAGTGAAATTATAATTGCATACATGTGAGACATTTCGACATCCGCAAACCGGGTAATGGTTTTTCGTACACTCCAAAAAACAACTGAAATAACGGAAAAAAATATAACGATTCCCGTCCGATGTTTATGGGGCAAGTAGCTATTTAAGCGGATTGTAATCAACACCAGAATGATATATACAGCATATATGGAAATAGCAAACACCAAAAACAACAGTACCGATTGCCAAGATTCATCTAACGATAGATTTACTACAGGATACAAAATTAAACTAAGGAACATGGCTATAAACAGAAGTATAGCTAGATTTATCACGCCCAAAAGAATCCGTTCTTTGAGCTTACCACCCATAAAAAGCACTGGATATAAAAAGAAGATAACAAGGATTAAAGAATTTGCCCAAGATAAAGCGGGAATTGCTGAGATTTGATGCGTTGCGGCTTCAGCAACGGTAACACACAATATGACAAGCGCAAGGCGTAATCCTTTCCACTTTGGATTCAATCCAATTGTTTTTGCATAAAGGAATGTCTGTATACATGTAAATGGTAAATACACTAAAACTTGAAAAACCATGGTTGTAAGAGTATTCATAAATCAATCCGTTCCTCTAAAAATTTCAGATACTTTTCCTTCGAAGCTTTTCTGACCTCGCGTTTGACACCCAACGGAACTTTCAATCCGCCTGTAAGTACGAAGGAATCAGCGTTGATGCTCTCTACATGATTAAAGTTCAAAAGATAACTGCGCATAATCGTGATGAAAGCCGACGAGTTGAGCAGTTTAGCGTATTCCAACAATGGCTTAACCAGCAGTTCATAATCCGAATATACGGTTTTCATTGTGACACGTCTTGTCTTCTCTGCTTTAAGGAAAATAATATCCGTTTTCTTCAATGTCAAATTCTCAATGACACCTAAAGTCCTACATTTGAAAGTAACTTCTTCTTGGTCATCGGCCAAATTGCTCAGCTTTTTAATAATGCTCGATACGGCTTCAGTTATCTCCCTCTCAAGGTTATTTTTGAAAACATATCGAAAGGCTCCATATAAGTAACCCTCACGAGATTGATGTTCAAGATAAGTAGTAAATAACAAAAGAAAAGCTGTGTTTAATTCCCGCAGCCTTTGCGCAACTTGGAAACCATGAACAACAGGCATATCAACGTCCAAGAATATAATATCAAAAATCTGCTTTTCCTTTTCTACTTTTTCGATCAAACTTTTTCCGTCAGAAAACGCTGAAACCTTTATCATCTGACCTGCGTCTGCAAATGATTTAGTTATCATTCGCTCAAAATTATCTAGGAAGTTTAAATCATCATCACATATAGCAATCCTAAGAATAATCTCACCTACTTTTTGGGGATTGTTATTTTGCTTTTTATTATACACTTAACAGTTAAAAGTTTTAACTAAAAAACAAAATTTCCTAATTTATTTTTGGGTAAGTAAATTCTATATATGATATGTTAGCAGATACAGGGATGTTAATGATTTAGTAGATTGTTACAAGACTATAACCGTTAATGAAAAAGTAAATCTATCTTTTTAAAGTTCATGGTTAAATACATGAACTTTTTTTTATCTACCAGCATATAAATAGTAATAAATAATCATTTGGAGCGAAATAATGAGTACAGATATAGGATCCATAAACAACAATATAAGCGTAATTATTGGGGACGATTTGTTGCCGCATTGTACTTTAGAGAAATTTACTTATAATACCAGAATAGAGCATATAGACATCTGCAGCTCTTCTCCTGAAGTGGATGAAGAAGCTAAGAGAATTTATGAAAATATGCTAAAGAAAAGAGCTCTCGATTTTACGAATGGTATTGATATATTTAAAGATTTTAGGTATATCGATATCGAGAGATTAGAAAAATCAAATAGCGGATGGAATTACTTCGATAAACCTAAGCCTTTGGAACTGTTAAACTTGATTTCATCCATTGAAACTATAGGCTTATTAACACCTCTTATCGTGAAACCTATAGATGATGAGACTTTCGCTATCATATGCGGAAATTCTAGATTTTCAGCTTTTGTAAATCTATATAATAATACAAAAAATGTTAAATTTAGCAAAATTCCTTGTTTTGTGGTAGATAGGGATTTAGATGAGTATTACGAGAGAAGCATGATAATAGATGATAACATCAATTACAGAAAAGTATCGCAAGAAGTCTTTATAAAGTCTATATTTGAAAAATTCGAGTTATTAAAACGAATAAAGACCTATAGATCTGAGATAAATGCCGCCCAAGCGATTTCGGAAAATATGCATATAAGCGAAAGCACAGTATTTAATTATCTTTTGTTAAAGAAGCTCTGCCCTGAAGCAATGGCTCTTGTTTATGAGAAGAAGTTAAAACTAAAATGCGCAAGGATGCTAGCAAAATTGAGTCATGATAATCAGATGTATATTTTGAAAAATGTGAAATTAGAAGATGTAAATTCTTACCATAAGTTAAAAGTTTTGACGAATAATCCAAATGCCCCAACTCATGAAATAAAAGCAAAGTCTGAATTCATAGAGAATTTTATACCACAATTTACTGATGTGACAATAAGTGTGAATAAAAATGCTTTGAAAGAATTATTCAAGAATATAATAGATTTTAAAGATTTCATTTATGGTAAATTTTCAAAGACTATGAACGAGAAGCTTGTTAAACAGTTGGTTAAAGTAAAGATAAATAGGGAACACATGAGATTCTATGTTAAACACAACTTCTTAGATGACAAATTAATTGAGGGTGTTACCGGAAAAGACTTAGATGAATTATTAGCTGTGTAGTATAGTACAACTGAATAGATGGGGAGACCCTGGTTTTGAACAGTGTCGAAATAAAAATCAAAAGTCCATTGCCGTCGAATAGGTAGAAATAGGTGATGGCGAGATTAATGTAGGGTTGATTAGGCGAAAAATAGATAATGATGAAGAAAATTAAGGAAATGGATAAAAACTGGTAAAATGGTTTTTTAAAACCTTTATGCACACAAAGGTGTGGCAGAGTAGAAATTGGAGTCAATAAGCAGATTAAATTGTTGATTATATTTTAGTTCATCAGCAGTTTTTTGTACATACCTGAGTAGTAACGATGTACAAAAATGGTAACATTGAATATAATAAAATTAAAGATGGAATGAAAAACAGCCTATTGGCTGTTAGAATAAATTATAAGGACTTCATCAAATAGCAACTATGGTGAAAAAAATATATCTCTTAATAAAATTTATTCTAAACTATAGTGACAAAAATCTCAATATGTTTCTCATAAAATTTTTCTATTACTACAAAATAAAGCAAGGATATTTTTTCATATTAAAATGAATAGGCTTATATTTTAATCTATTTATTCTTATTCCTTATCCTTAAATAGTCAAAAATATGGTCAAGCACTAAAAGTGATAAAGATTATACTAAAAAAAAGTAATATTTATATACTTGCGAGCTTTAACATTTACCAAACTGCGATTATTATTTGAACTTAAGTTATTTTTATGCTATGTCGATCTCGAGTATATGTTGATTTTCTAAAGCCTGACTATTATAATAAAAATAGAATATAAAAACTTAAAAGGATTAAAAAGCTATGAAAAATACTCTAAGACCAGATCCTACACTTAAAGATTATTGG
>WQUF01000170.1 GCA_009785875.1 Oscillospiraceae bacterium
CCCTGTTATCACTGTAAATGATCCTTTATTCACAATAAAGCTAATATCATCGATTCCTGCATTCTCATTATAATGATACGAAATACTATTTAATTTTAGACTTCTTAGTTTAAAATCATCATCTATTTCATTAAATTTTGGTTTATCGATTTCTCCTTTGATATAAAGCGGTTCACCTGCTGTAAGTTTTTCCATAGGTTCATTCTCTAAAACCTCAGCCATTCTAGAAAATGATACCCCGCTTTGCTTATAATGAGCCAAAAAACTTCCAAAGAATAGAGTAAAATCAGTTACAAAACTTAAATAATATACAAATAGAGCAAAATCGCCTATGCTAAAGCTTCCTTTTTATGCTTATCAATATGGCAAAAGCAATTAAAGCAAAAACACAAGATCCAATGACATCTAAAGTCCAACTTATAGAATTTTCAACTTGTATTGCATCATCTCTGAAGCGATTTACAATTTCTCCATGGGACAATTTTAAAGATTCAGCACCAGGACGCTTTAAAATACAACTAAGCATATTTTTACGTAGCAGTGCGCTAATTTTAAACCTTAAAACTATATCGATAGGAGCTCCCCAAAATAAAAGTAAGATTCTTGTTAAAGATACGATGGAAATAAGTATGATTATTTTCCAAATCCCAAAGTCTAATGTTACGTTTTCTCTAAGAGAATCAAAAAAAACTTTCATTATGAGTCCTAATAACAACTGAGATGAATGAAACAATGTCCATATAAACCCATCAAAAAAATATGACCATGGCACATAACAGATCAATTTCCATAACATCTTATATTAGTATTATATCATCAGAGATTTCTTCATTAAAAAAAGTAAAATTATCTCTAAGCGTTGCATTAAATAATTGGACATCTTGAGTTACATATACTATTTTATTCCTAAGATTGTTTAAGTTGACATCTTGAATACGATTTCCATTTATTAATATTTCTCCACTATGCTTTGATAAAACAGCAGAGCTATAACCCCTAGGATTAAAAAAATATTATTAAACATGTTTATGATTAAATTTGAAAAGAAATTAAATAATTCCGTTGAATCTCCATCAATTTTCTCGATGATCTCTCCTTTAGTGTGAGCTTTATAAAATGACATATCAAGTCTTAAACAGTGCTCGATTAAATCTAATCTCAATGTATTCGTAGCATACCAAGCTATATTTTGTCCTATGGATGTTGCACATATTATCAATAATTGATTGAATAATGAAGTTGCAATGAATAGTAGAGCTGCTTTAAATAATACTTGTACATCTTGTCCATTAACTGCAGAATCAATTATAAATCCAATGATCTGTGGGTTTATAAGCTTAATTATTATGCTACCGCTTAAAATAAACGCTAATAAAATAATCCATAGTAATTTATGCTTTATATATTTTATTAGAAATGTAAAATAATTTTTTATTGAAAATTTCACAGCAATTACCTTATTTCATTAAAATAATCTTCACTTAAAATAGACATACCCACTAACGATTGATATATACCACCAATCTTTATACATTCTCTTAAAATACCTTCACGAATAAAGCCTTGAGATTCATATACATGCTGCGCTCTCACATTATATTCTATCACATCTAACCAAAAACGGTGAGCCTCTTTTATTTCAAAGCACCATTTCTTTATCAATGAAAGCGCAAGTTTTCCATATCCTAAACCCTTATTTGCGATTACGATTCTCATAAGTTCAATGTTGTCGTTTGGGTTTGTTATTCCTTTTATTATCGCATAACCAATATTTTGCCCATCAACACTTTTGAAAATCAAATGGAGTATATCTGTATCATTTAGTGAATTTTCGTGCTGCTTGAAGGACCATTGCGCCACATACTCTGCATTTTCCTGACTTCTTTCTACTTCAATTATAAAAGGAATGTCTTGCTTTTCTGTATAAATAATTTGAATATAATCATTTTCTATCAATATCCTCACAGTTATCTTCCTCCGAAGTAATATCAATGTGGTTTGAAAAAGCTTGGTAATTACGGGTCAATTATATTATAGCAAAAATCGGTAAGGCTACAAATGTTTATCTTATTATATTTATATTAAAAAAATATGCTATAATATAAAAAATAAAAGGTGGTCGTTAGTATGGAAGATATAGATTATAACTTATCATTGGAAATCCTTGAGAAAGACATATGGTCAGAACCTAATTATGATTCTTACTTAGTTACAAGATGCCATGCGCTGAGAAAGATACCTTTAAATCAATTTACTGTGGAGGATCTACGAATCTTAATAGGTCAAAATTTTAGTATAAACTATTTAATTCCTATTGCTATTGAACATTTAGAAGATAACCCATGGTGTAGGGGTGATTTTTACGATGGCGACTTACTTCAAAATGTATTAAGAATAAATTCAGAATACTGGAAACATCACGAAGATCTGTTTTACAGACTTTCTGAAATCATGGTTAGGGTATTTTCTCAAATTGAAACCTTTGAAAAAGGATTACTTCCAGCTTGGAAGAACTTGAATAAATGAGAAATTTGTTTCTTTTAATATGTTCACTTTCACCGTAACTAGTTACCTAGATTTCGCACAAAAAGAAAAGTCAAATAAAAACAGTTAAAAAATAAAAATAAAAGATATAAAAGTAAAAATAGCCTATAAATATAATAATAGTATATAAATGGGATAATGCAAAAAAAATTTAATCTATAGGAAGAATTTAATAATAAAAAAAGCAAAAATATATAGGATAATCCATTTCAATAATGTACAATGTACTTGAAAAAATAAAAGGAAGTACTCTTATGATTTACTTGATAATATTGATGCCATCAAAAATACCGCTAAACGGAATAAGCAGGTGCGGCAATTTTTTCTAGATGCCTTCAAGCCAGAAGCTCAAGAGAAGAATGCTCTATCAATTCAAGAACATTTATCAACGCTTAGCGATATGTCTTTTGTCGGACCTACTGACAATATTCCAATTCAATGGGATGCTGATGATAATATTTGGCAGCTGCTTGTTGCGCATGGATATTTTATGTCAAAATGAGTATAGAAATGTAGTGCTACAACTCTAAAAAATGTAGTGCTACATTTGCCTTTTTCTTAGGTTTATAAAGTTTGCCTATAATTTCTAAGTTTTAGAGCTAACATGTTACACTTTTTTAAAATAAATCGTTCGTAGAGTTTATTTATATATTTACCATTTAACCCATTTTCTGCAGAAAGATGGTCATACTTCTCTTAACTCCCTCCATATCTATCTGACTAATTCATTAATCCTTTGTCCTGAGCGAGTCGTGTTCTCTTGGCATCCTCCGACTTTTTGTCTATATAACATCTAAGCTATGATGATTTTCATAAAGATATGCGCTTGATGCTACCAGTCCTATTCAGTTTTAATATCACCTAGAAATTAATTCGCTTAAAGTCTTAGCTTTCAATCTCTCAAGGACCTTTTCATCTATAATGTTATTCTCTATATAATATCTCATGTCATCCTTGTTGTAAGTCACTTTGCAGAATTCATTTATATCTTTTACAACAACCTTAGCTCCAAGAGCGATGATTATATCCTTCTTCATATCAAGTATTAAATTAGCGCATTTTGCTAACGCTTCTCTGTGTATCTCAATGTTAAAATTAGTCTTATAAGGTACAAGGCTCTCCGATTCCTTAATCCTCTTCTTCAATTCTTGTTTAGATAAATTCCCTACACTTGTGATGTATTTCATCCTGTGTTTGCAGTTCAATTCCTTATAATCCACATTCTCTAATATGGTGATTTGAGATTCGTGGTTCATCTTAGCAAGTAGCCTCGCAGTCTGAAGGGTTATTCGCTTTTCAAATAACAGAGTCATCACCTCTTCAGTGAGCCTCGAAAGCGTCAAATAATTATATATGCTAGCTTCAGACATCAAGAATTCTTCCGAAAGTTGCATAGCCACATTGCTTTCTCCTCGAAACTGCTTGCTCTTTTTTAACAGAGCATGTCTTTCTAAGATCATCCTGATCAGCACATCTTGAGGTATAGTCCTATATTGAAAATTGAGGTCTAAAATCATAGATCTTAGATAAAATTCATCCACCTCATCTTCTTTTAAGATGAAGCATTTTGGGTATCTATATTTGTCCAATGGATCATTTGCGTAGAGGTTTTTTAGTGCAAGGACACGGCTCTTTCCTGATAAAATGGAATACATATTGTAATTTGGGTGCTGTAACAAGATTATTGGAGTTAACAAGCCTAAAGTTTCTATTGAATTCATGAGAGAAATCAATTGACCATCGCTGGGGAGGTTCATATAGTGCCAATTGGATGGAGCATCTTGCATAAGCTCGATGTCGATATTTTCAACATTTTCAAATAGATTCACTCCTTCAGAGAAGTTTTTAATCCTTATATCAGCAAACCTCTTTTGAGCTTTTATAAAATCGTCTATTTGCTCTTTGGATAATGGATCAGAAATCAATTCTTCCTCTACAACCCTTTTGGGATCGCAATTTAAATATTTGTGAGGCAAAAGATCTTCTCCGTAAGCTTCTTCTGTTATAGATTCTTGAACTAAAGAATTCATAAAAATCTCCTTATAAAATTTGTATATTATATTCTATGCTGAAATTTAAAATATGTTACAAAAAATATAAAAAAACCACCATCTCTGTAGGTGGTGGTAATAAAAAGGTTATAAAATCTCTTCAATGATCGTCTGCTTCTTTGTGCTTATCAAAGATTTAAATAAGCTATTATTATACTTTGAACCCTTTTCAATAAGCTTTAATCCAACGGCTTTTATCTCATTTGCTGACGCTAGAGCACTGACATCTTTGATTGTAAAATTGTAAGTTTTATTGTTCTCGAGGCTAAACGTGAACACAATATTTACAGTATCCATGTTATCCCTCCATCAAGATATGGGACTGATCATGGCGCACTTCTTTTGGAGCGTATGCAAGGATGCTGCCAATGGATGTCGCAATTTCAAAATTGTCCTCATCAGTATTATTTTCATTTATAAATTTAAATGAGGCAGATTTACTTGACGTTTTACCATCAAGATTTGTAGCGTTGTATACGAGAACTAGACTATTTGATCTCAATGTCTTTACGATCAACACTAACACCTTCTATAATAAAATTAGGTTATTAACCTATTATTATACTATTCTAAAATATTTTTTTGGTGATTAAATTTCCAGAATAATTTTTTAAAATTAAAAAACTAGCGCAAAACTAATTTAAAATTAGTTTTACGCTGTAAATAAGACAAAGTCGCATATTTATTTTTTCCCATCAAGTGATTGGAGCATATTAGTCTTTCCGCATTTTGGGCATGTGACACGGCACTTCCCATCAAAGCTATGGGCCGTGAACATATACTTAAAAAAGCTGACCTGAAAGTTCTCGCCACATGCTGAACACTTAAAATGATGATTTGATGATCTCATTGCCATTCTGATAGCGTTAATGATAAAAATGACAACTATCACAACGATAATAATTAAATATTTAGGCATGATATATTCCGTTACATAAAATCTACTAAAAACTAATAATTAGAGATTTTTTCCTTGTTCAACGTGTCCTGCCTTGCCAAAGCTACTACAGTTTGTTTGACACTCC
>WQUF01000171.1 GCA_009785875.1 Oscillospiraceae bacterium
ACTTTGTCTGTATTTGATAAAAAATTCTAGGAAGATCTTTATAGGATTTAAGCAAGTCTTTAGCTAAAATAGTGAAAACTTCCTCGTGAGTTGGGCCTAAGCAAAAATCCTTATTATTTCTATCGGTTAATTTGAATAGATTATCACCATAAGCATCCCATCTTCCTGATTTTTTAAATAGTTCAGATGGAATTAAAGCAGATAGTAAAAACTCTTCTGCTTCATTTTTATTCATCTCGTATCTTATAATATTCTCAATATTTTTTAAAACTTTTAATCCTAATGGCAAATAACTATATACTCCTGATGCTGTTTTGTATATTAAACCTGCTTTTAGCATAAGTTTGTGGCTTATGATCTCAGCTTCTTTTGGGTCTTCTCTTTGAGTAAATAAACTTTTCATTTTAATATGCTCTTCCCCAATACACCAAATGCTTTGCTTCTTTTCCACAGCATACACAGGTATCGGCGATTCTTTCTTCATCAAATGGGATATTCCTTGAGGTTATCGCATATTCATCTTTAATTTTATCTTCACAAGCTCTATCACCGCACCACATAGCTTTTATAAATCCATTTTTAGTATCTGCGATTTCTTTAAATTCTTCTGGAGTTTTAGCAACATAAGTCTTTTCGTCTCTTAGAGTTTTCGCTTTTTCGTATAGATTATTTTGGATTAAGTCTAAAACTTCTAAGACTTTTGTTTCAAGTTCATCTAAAGAGACTACGATCTTTTCTCTGGTATCTCTTCTTACAAGAACGGCTTGATTTTTAGAAATATCCTTTGGACCGATCTCCAATCTGATTGGAACGCCTTTCATTTCATATTCGCTGAATTTCCATCCAGCACTTTTATCTGTGGAATCCATCTTTACTCTAGTCACTTTTAATAGTCTTTTTCTCAATTCCTCGGCCTTTTCTAAAACTCCTACTTTATGCTGGGCGATTGGAATTATTATAACTTGAATAGGTGCAACTTTTGGAGGGAGAACGAGGCCGCTATTATCACCATGGCTCATGATTATTGCACCGACAATCCTCGTAGAAAGTCCCCATGAGGTCTCGTGAGGATATTTTAAAGTTCCATCTTTATCTGCAAATTTTATATCGAATGCTTTTGCAAAATTATCACCAAAGTAATGGGAAGTACCTGCTTGAAGTGCTTTTCCATCATGCATTAAGGCCTCTATAGAATAAGTTGAATCAGCTCCTGCAAATTTTTCCTTCTCTGTTTTCTTGCCTTTAATTACAGGTATGGATAAAACTTCAATGCAGTGATCAGCGTAAATATTCAACATCCTTTCGGTTTCTTCTATAGCTTCTTCTTTTGTAGCGTGAATTGTGTGACCTTCCTGCCATAAGAATTCTCTGGTACGCAGGAATGGGCGCGTGGTCTTTTCCCATCTGACTACAGAACACCATTGGTTATAAAGCTTTGGAAGATCATTGTAGGATTGAATTATTCGTGCCCAGTGGTCGCACATCAAAGTTTCAGATGTAGGTCTAACGCATAATCTTTCCGAGAGTTCTTCATTTCCACCATGAGTTACCCATGCAACTTCTGGGGCAAATCCTTCAACGTGATCCTTTTCTTTTTGGAGTAAGCTCTCTGGAATTAACATTGGAAAGTATACATTTTCGTGTCCACATTCTTTAAATCTTCTATCTAAATCCTGCTGTATGAGTTCCCATATAGCATAGCCATAGGGTCTTAATATGACAAAACCCTTTACTATAGAATATTCAGCAAGTTCGGCTTTCTTTACTATATCTGTATACCACTGCGCAAAATCCTCATCCATGTTTGTTATTTCAGAGACTAAATTTTTTTCCATATTGATTTCTCCTTTCAAATTCTGACTTGAATGCAACAAAAGGATGTTGTTCTAGTAATTGGAACAAGAAGTGGATAGATCATTATTATTAATTATCTCCAAGGCGTTTCTTAAGCTCTGCGATTAGTGCATCTTTTTCTGATATTATTGTATCTTTTTCTGAAATAACCTCTTTTATAACTCCCTGCCATTTTTCGCTTTCTTTTTTTGCAGCTTTTTCTGCAGCTTTTTTTCTTTCTTCTTCCAATTGTGCTTCATTTAAACGCTCTGTGAAATATGGAGAAGATTCAATTTTTCTCAAATTATTTACGCTTGCTACTGACTTATTATACATTACAATCAGCTCCTTTTCCAATTTTGTATTTTCAAATTCCAAGACAAATTTATCTGCTTTTTTTTGACTAGATATATCGAAGAAACGTGCTAACAAATATAGTTTACTCTTTTTATCTTTACTTTTTAGTACTGTTTTAACATAAACCAGTGTGATTTCTATAACATCACTGTATACATCATGGTCATCTACGTCACAAAACTTTATGCGACGTATAGCTTTTTTATTGTTATGGCTTGTAAGTATGAAACAAATATTAACTGGCTTGAGATCTTCATAGTTCATATTATCGACTACTTGGGTAGATAATGCCCTGCATGAATAGTAAACTGTGCGATTCACTAGACGTGCTTCTTTATACGATCTTTGCATATCTGCCGTATATATTCTTTTATTATTCGCTGTGGAAAAAACATCAAATCTAATTGAATTAAGCAAAACATCGTCCTCCCTAAGAGAAGCTTGACTATGCGGTTCTTCATCTAATTCAATCTCATCGCCAGTAATTGCTGAAATAAGCTCACTAAATAGATATCGTTTTGAGTACATGACCGAGAACACAATATCATTACTAGGACAAAAATGACTATGGTAATTTAGTTTCATGGAATTTTCCCCTTCCTATGGGCTTTCCCTGTATTATATTATAAAGCTTTTATTCTTAAATTTATATATTTTTTTCAGATAATTTATTACCAAAATTGTTCGTTAAATGCATGAAAAAATACATAGATTTCTTGCTAAAAGGCCTTTATCTAATTGGGACACTTCAGCGTAGCATCCATAGTGTAGAATAACCGTAGGATAGATTTTTAATTCTCACACTATGGATAGCGTAGCGAATTGCGCACAATTTGGTGATGTACGGAAAGCAAAACTACAACCATGGCGAAACACCATAGCATACATGCCAAGAAATCTATGCATCATTTTTAATTATTATTAGTATAACATAAAATTAATTAAAATAAAATACGATTATTGTACTTTTATAATTGTAAGATTTGTGTTATCATAAGAATATATATCATGAAAAGAGAGAATGTGATTAAATGGAGAATATGAAAATATTTGGCGATAGTGCTTGCGATTTAACAAAAGATTTGGAAGCAGAGCTTAATGCCAAGAGAGCCATACCATTTTACATTGAAGTCGGCAACGAAACTATAATAGACGATGAAAATCTATCAATACCTGATTTAATGGCAAAAATGAAAGTGTGTGTTGGAAAAATGGGTTCAGCTTGCCCTTCGCCAGCATATTGGAGAGATGCCTTTATGAAAGGTAGTGGTGGCTTTGCAGTAACTATTTCCAGCAAGCTTTCCGGAATGTATCAAGCAGCAAAAATTGGTTTGGAAATGGCAAAAAGCGAAGTGTCAGGACTTATCGGTCATGTTTTTGATTCAAAATCTGCTTCCTGCGGTGAAGTATTGGTGGCTCTAAAAATTCGCCAGTTTATAAAAAGTGAATTATCATTTGATGCCGTTGTAAAAAAGGTAGAGGAATTTATTGAAGAAATGAAAACCTTTATCTTGCTTGAAGATGTTAGTAATCTTGTTAAAAACGGACGAATGAGCAAAATAAAGGGAACAGTTGTAAACATACTTGGCATAAAACCTGTGTTGTGCAGCAAAAACGGTGAAATTGACCTTTATGGTAAATTACGTGGTTCTTCAAATATTGCAGGAAAATTGCTTGATTGTATATCCAAATGCAAACGCGAAACAAAAGGAAACGATTTAGTTATTTCCCATTGCAATAATCTTTCCCTTGCAAATGAATTGAAAGATAAAGCGCACGAAATGTTTAATTTCAGCAGGATAATAATCTTGGAAACTAATGGTTTGACATCTTTGTATACGAGTAATAAGGGTGTTATTCTCAGTTTTTAAAAATATTTTCTTTTAAAATGTTTAGAAAAAATTAAATAAATTAGCATATTTTTTTAAAGTCTAAATATACATTATATATATTAATATATAGGTGGTTTTATGCAGTGATTGTTAAGGTTATTAAGAGTAATCTGCTATCTTTAAGGTACGAGTATTTGGATGATTTAGGCATGAATTTGAAAAAGAATCAGTCTTTTTCTTTCTTGCCTGTGAGCACTTCAGATGAGGATTTTTTCACTGTTGCTAAACAAATCAGTGATGCGCTAAGGGCTCCTGCTAAAAGTATAGAGCAGAGCACCACTACCATCTTTATGGAGGCGTAGCATATGGAAACTACGATGATAAAATACGTTTTCGAATTAGAAAACGGCGGAAGTAGAGTGGAAACAATCCGTGATATAAGAGCAGATATTACAAATGTTGAAATAATCGCTCTTGCCAATATCATTATTGAAAAGGGTGGCGAGTATAAGGGTTCGAAATTTAAGTCACTAACAAGTTGTGAAAAAGTTACTTCACTTACGGAAAAAATCACTGTTTAATTTAAATGCTACTGCTTAATTGCAGTAGCATTTAGTTCTTCTTTTATAATCTCAATCTCATCTTTTATTCTTTTTGTAATATCCTTTGAAGCTATATAAGAAATTAAAGTAAAAGCCGATTTATCTGAAATAGCATTATATTGATGGCTAGCCATATTTCTAAATTGTCTTAAATAGGTTTGATTTAAATCTAATTTTTTTAATGTTTCATCAGTAAGTGATTTTGTATGTTCATATATGTCTCCAATAGCATGTACAATTCCGCGCCTAATTATATTTTCTTGTTTAGGTAAATCTGTACTTAATTGAATTTTATACTTTTTTAAAGTGGATTTTATATCATTTTGGCAATCCAAAATTTTAACCAAAACTTGTAGATCTCTTTTTCTATTTTTGCTCATATATCCACACAATCTCGCCTTCGATTTCTTTTTTTAAAAATCTGTTTTCCCTCTGTTTTAATGCTGCATATTCAACGATGTCAGTTTTTTTATTATATTTATTTTTAAACATATCTTTTATTTCATCAATAAAATTAAAAAAATTAAGTGCATCTTCAAACATATCTTTTTTGGTATAGTTATAATCTATAACTAAATCGATATCACTATTTTCAGTATAATCTCCTCTTGCGAAGGAACCAAAAACACCAATTTTTTTAATAGCTTCTTTATTCTTAAAATTATTCAATACATTGAAACTATCTTGTTTTATATGATTTATATTTAAATCGGAACTTAACATAAAAAACTCCTTTCATTATTGTTTAAATAATAAAATTATTTTTGTGAATTACATAAATCACTAACTTAATTATATATTATATTATATGTTTTACAATTTAAGTTTATATAAAATTCTGGTTGAATATAAATTATTTTCATTTTAAATGCTACTGCTTAATTGCAGTAGCATTTTTAGCATATATTAAGAATATAATATAAAAAATGAATTTTAAAATGGAGGTCATAATAATGACAATGAATAGAGATATTAGATCGATGGGAATAGATAT
>WQUF01000172.1 GCA_009785875.1 Oscillospiraceae bacterium
ATTGCTCCAGGATGTGGTGCAGAAGATTTTGACCTTGGTAAGAGATTTTCGCTAAGTGAAATTTGCCCTGTGGATGATGCTGGAGTATTCTTGGAAGGCTATGATTTCTTAAGTGGCAAAGCTGCTTCTGGTGTCGCACAATTGGTATTTGAAAAGCTACTAAGCCAAGGAAAATTATTTAAGACACATGAGTATACCCATAGCTATCCAGTCTGCTGGCGTTGTAAAACCGAAGTTTTGTTCAGGCTTGTGGATGAATGGTATATTAAAACTGATGAGATAAGACCAAAATTGGTGGAAGAAGCTAAGAAAGTTAAGTGGGAACAGCCTTTTATCGGTAAGCGAATGGTGGATTGGTTAAACAATATGGAGGATTGGAATATATCCAGAAAGAGATTCTATGGGCTTCCGCTTCCATTTTATCCATGTAAATCCTGTGGGCATTTAAATGTAATAGGTTCTAAGGATGAATTGATTAGTTTAGGTGGCGTTGCGGTACGTAATTTACCTGAACTTCATCGCCCTTGGATAGATGATGTTAAAATAAGATGTGAAAGATGTGGGGAATTAGTCTCTCGTGTACCTGAAGTCGGGGATGTATGGCTCGATGCAGGTATAGTTCCTTTTTCTACACTTGGATATTTTACCGATAAAGAAAAATGGGAGAAGAATTTTCCTGCTGAGTGGATAATAGAGATGCAGGAACAAGTGAGGCTGTGGTTTTACTCACAATTGTTTATGAGCGTTACTATAACAGGTAAAGCCCCTTATGAAAGGGTTTCCACCAATAATTGGGTGATCGCTGAAGATGGGACGAAGTTCTCTAAAACAGGATTTATGATACCATTTGACGAGGCAGCTGAAAAGATGGGTTCTGATGCAATTCGCTATCTGTTTGCAAGTGCTTCTATGGCAAATGATGTTCGCTTTGGATATGGACTTTTAGAGGAAGTAAGGCGTAAATTATTAAATTTTTGGAATATCTACACATTTTTTAATGTCTATGGAGAGATAGATAATCCATCTATAAATGAACAGTATTCAGATAATCTATTAGATATGTGGCTTAAAGCACGCACTGCTGATTTTATCGATAAAGCTGTTAAATGCTATGAGTCTTACAATACACAGGATTTAATCCGTGAATTTGAAGCTTGCGTTGATGATATATCCAATTGGTATGTTCGAACAAATCGCAGGAGATTTTGGAAAGATTCCCTTGATGATGATAAGCAGAATGCATATAATACGCTTTATCATGCTATAAAATCAATTTCGCAAGTGATGGCTCCGATCTTACCTTTTATGACCGAGCATATATGGCAGAACATGGTGCTTCTTTATGAAAAAGAGGAGGAATCTATTCACTTATCGACTTTCCCAATATCTAAAGACTTTGATGATTCTATTTTAGATGAGGTTTTGAAAGTTCGAGGCGTAATAAATAAAGCATTAAAATTGCGAAATGAAAAGAATATAAAGGTTAAGCAGCCTCTTTCCACTTTGTATCTAAGTAAAGATGATGAACGTGTAGTTTTAGCATATGCTCAGGTTATAAAAGATGAACTCAATATCAAAGAGATAGAGTTTTTAGATGATTTTGATTCTCTGAACTTTGAATATCTTTCGCTGAATTTTCAGGTCGCAGGGAAGAATTTAAAGGGAGATTTAAATAAAGTTAAAGCTATTTGTGATAAACTTGGATCAGATGAGCAGCTAAGGCTTATTAATGATTTTAAACAAGGTAAATCCATAAGCCTTTCTGGTTTTAGTGGAGAACTTCCAGTTGAATATTTTAGTTTAAATTCTAAAGGGAAAGAAAATATAGCTAGGTCAATGGATGGTTTAGTTGCGGTAAATGTTGAAATAACTCCTTCCCTTAAACGAGAGGGGATATATCGAGAAATATTGCGTCAATGTCAGCTACTCAGAAAAGAAGCAGGGTTTAACGTTTCGGATAGAGTTTATTTGGGTTTTACAGCTGATTCTATGATGGTTAAATCAGTTCTGGATGAATATGCAGACAACATCGCAAGAGAAACGCTGTCTCAAATAAAAGATATAGATTTCCCTTTGATGCAGAAAAAAGTTAGTTTAGACGATGGTGAAGTAATAATTTTTATAAAATAAATAATTTGGCTCTTACTTAGCGATGAGTATTACTATGAGAGAGAGGTAAAAAAGTGTTAAGTTTAGTTTTTTTTGCACTTGGTATTTTATGTATAATAGCTCTTATAATTGCAAGGGTTACGAAAAAACCTGATTTCATGAGGCTTATGATCAGAAGGAAGAATGATGAAATGGATGATGAATACTTGAAAAGAGCGACTGTTTCTTCAGTTATTTGGGCAGTAATTTTCTTTGTTGTTGGAGCTGTTTTATATTTTAGGACTTAATAGGAACATTAGGAGGCGATATGAATATAATTACATATAGGCATTTAACTATAAATGAATGTGAACGTATAAGGGAGATTGATGCTTCACAATATATTAAAAGAGCATAGCGTGAAGTAAACGGCATTAGACAGTTAGTGGAAATAAATTATCAAGATCCTGACTTTCCAAATGGTTTCGATAATCACTTAACAGCATTAAGAAAAACTTTTGAATCTGGTGGCATTGTATTTGGATCATTTGATAATAAACAACTTATTGGATTTGTGAGTGTTTAAAGAGTAGGTCACGGTGTTCCACAAGATAAAAGTGTCACGGTGTCACCGCAAGACAAAAATTCTCACGGTGACACCAGTTAATAAACTGCTATTTAATATCATCAAGATTTGCAAACCTATATCCCATAGCTTTTGCATCTTTTAATATTTTATCCAATGCGTTTGCGTTGTCTTTAGATACAGCGTGAAGCAGTAAAATAGAACCATTACGCAAGCTTGACATTACCTTATTATAGGCATAATCAGTACCTTTTTGATCATTAACGTCATAATCTAAGTATGTGAATGTCCAAAAAACTGTTTTGTAACCCAAATCATTCGTCATTGCCATGGTGCGTTCACTATATTCCCCATAGGGTGGACGAAGATACTTCATAGTGATGCCAAATTTAGATTTAAAGTCATTTTCTACATCCTTTATTTCCTTTATAAACTGTTCTTTGCTTACACTGGGGAGCGATGGGTGATTAACAGTATGGTTGCCAACTGTATGACCTTCATCTATCATTCGTTTTACCAAAGCTCCATCCTGATCTAGATAAGAACCAGTAATAAAGAACGTAGCGTGAACATTATTAGCTTTTAATACATCCAGAATTTTGCTTGTATACCCATTCTCATAGCCCTCATCAAATGTAAGGTAGATAACCTTTGATGGCTCATTCAAGTCTATCCCAATGCCTCCATATTTGCCGATTAAATCCAAACGAGCTTTAGCATAAGAGAGGTTGCTTTCTACATTCCACCATCCAATTGTTTTGTTGTCGTACTTGCTATAATCAGCCGGTAAATCTGTGCCTGACGCATATTTTCTGAGTTCACTTTCTGAAAACCAACCCTTTGAGTCTATGTGATAGATTCTTGTTCCGCTTGTGGCTATTTTCGTAACTTGCCCTACATAATTGGTAAGCTGTGTTCCATACGTTCCACCTGTAGCAGTTGTAGATGGTCTTCCATTAACAATAACAGTATCGCCAACTGAAAATGCAGCAGCAAAAGAAATGCTGGTATTAATTACAAACGTTAATATTATCATTGCAAAAATAATAGCACCGCATACAGCTTTTTTCATAGGTATATTTCTCCTTTTTCATATTTATTTCTTTTGGTCTTACAATAATACAGATATGTGAAATAAACATACTGTTGCAAAACAAGTATAAAGTTAAGATATATTTTAAGATGGTTCCAAAAAATTATACTAAATTCTCATTAAATGTAGTATCCTATTAGTAAGTTAAATCTCGAGAGGAGGTACTACAAAATGGATGTTGTAAGTTATAAATGTCCAAAATGCTCTGCATCGCTCTTATATGATATTGATAAACAGGATTGGTATTGTGATTATTGTAAATCTGAATTTACAAGAGATGAATTAGAGAAGATAGAAAATGAAAAGTCACACAAGGTTTTTGATGAAGTAAGCACAGAAGGAAAGTATGAAGAAGGTGCTATTGCCTACATGTGTCCTAGTTGCGGTGCAAAGATCGTAACAGATAAAAATACAGCTGCTACGTTTTGTATCTATTGCCATAATGCAACTGTAATCGCTTCTAGGCTTGAAGATGAGCATAGACCAGCCTCAATAATTCCATTTAAGTTAAAAAAAGAAAAGGCAATAGATGCAATTAAATCTCTATGCAAATCTAGACCGCTCCTCCCTAAGGATTTTACTGACTACGCAAAGAGAGGAGAGATTTCAGGACTGTATGTACCTTTTTGGCTATTCGATGTGGATGTTGATGCTACACTTAATGCTCGTGCCGATAGGATAACAACCTGGAGCGATAGCAGATATTATTATACTAAAACAGATACTTATAATGTTGAGCGTGGAGGAAGCGCAACATTTTCCAAGGTGCCTTGTGATGGTTCTGTAAGGATGGACGATAAGCTAATGGAATCTTTAGAGCCTTTTGATTATACAAGCTTAATGGATTTCTCTTTGGAATATCTTTCAGGACATTATGCAGAAAGCTACGACGTTGATGCTAATATTGCATATAAAAATGTATCAGCTCGCGTTAATTCTTCAGCAGACTCAATGCTCAGGAGCACTGTAGCCGGATACTCCTATGTAAATGTTACTAATGAGAATATAAGAGCTACAAAGGTAGTTAGTAAAAATGTCATGTTGCCTGTTTGGACACTGATGGCTGTTTATAAAGGGAAGAATTATATTTTTGCTATGAATGGTCAGACTGGAAAGATCACAGGGAAGCTTCCTGTAAGCAAAACTAAGCTTGTTTTATGGTTTTGCAGCATATTTGTAATAGTATTTTTATTATGTTTTGTTGGAGTGATGCTCGTATGAAAAAGGTCTTGTTATTGGTACTTATTTTTTTAAACTTATGCTCAATCCTTGCATTCGGTGATACTTTTAATGTAGATAAAAGTATAAAAGTTTATGATGATGCAAATTTATTTACCGTTTCAGATAAAGAGCTTCTCTCTAAAAAAGCAAATGAAATAGCTGATAGGCAGAATATAGATTTTGTAATTGTCACTATTAATAATTCAAATGGGAAAAGTTCCAAAGATTATGCTGATGATTTTTATGATTATAACGGTTTTGGACTTGGAAGCAAGTATTCTGGAATTTTGCTCCTAATAAATATGGGTGCAAGAGAGGACTGGATAAGCACATATGGTGAAGCTATAGATTTATTCGACGATGCTGCAATAAATAATTTGCTCGATGTGATGAGTAGCGATTTAGGTAATGAAAAATTTTATAGTGCTGCCAATAAATTTTTATCTGCAGCAGATGAGCATATAACAAGTGAAAGGATGAGAGATCTTCCATTAAGGCAAAGGTATTCAAAAGGTCAAATTGCTGCATTTTGTGCAATTGTAAGTTTAGTGGTATCTTCAATTGCTCTTGGTATAATGTTCTTTCTTCATAGATTGAGCTTATCACCTGCACCTAGTGCTTCAATTTATACCGGAGGAAAAGGGATTTTACTCTATAGAAAGATAGATAATTTTATGACTACACATACTTCAAGGAGAGAAATTCCAAGAGACTCAGGCGGCTCCGGAAGATCAGGAACATCTACGCATACTTCATCTAGTGGAAGAATTCATGGTGGTGGAGGGAGAAAATTTTAATTAAATTTAGAATAAAAGGGGATAATTATGGATATAAAAGATATTTTAAAAACTGTTGATCATACACTGTTGACTCAAACTGCAACCAGCGAAGAAATTTTGACTTTATGCGATGATGGAATTAAGTATGGAGTTGCATCTGTCTGCATCCCACCCTGTTATGTTAACCTGGCAAAAAAGCATGTTCAAGATAAACTCAAGGTTTGTACAGTTATTGGCTTTCCAAACGGTTATTCAACAACTGAAACTAAGATATATGAAACTATTGATGCTATTTCAGATGGGGCGGATGAAATAGATATGGTCATAAATTTAGGCAAGGTTAAAGATAAAAAGTATGATGAAGTTAAAGATGAAATTTCAAAGATTAAGGAAGTTTGTCAAGGAAGAATTTTAAAGGTCATCATCGAAACATGCCTGTTAACTGAAGATGAGAAAATAGAAATGTGCCATGTTGTAGAAGAATCTGGAGCGGATTTTATAAAGACATCCACAGGATTTTCTACTAAAGGTGCAACTTTTGATGATGTTAAGCTGTTTAAAGAAAATTTAAGAGAAGGATTTGGCATAAAAGCAGCAGGTGGTATTCAAAGCTTAGATGATGCAATAAAATTTTTAGAGCTTGGTGCTACGAGATTAGGAACTAGTAGAATTGTTAAACTTGCAAAAAATGAAGTTGGAATTACAGCTTAATTGTGCATAATGAATAAACATGCGTCAGCATGTTTATTCATTATGGTGTGCCCAACCAATTAAAGCATAAGTGAAAGGGCATATAATAACGGATTGTACCGTATTTTAAGGTAGGTATCAAAGTCTATTTTCTTGAATCCATGGAAGCTTGGAAATACGTTAGCTTCGATTAACCACAGTTTCTTTTCTACATCAAGAGCAATATCTAAGCCTAACTCAGCAAGGTGATTTCCCATGTTATCTAAATACGAACAAAGTTTTGTGCAGTAATCTATAATTTTATTTGTTAATTCTTGCACATCACAATTTTCTCCAAAGGAAATTCTCAAAGCCTCATCTAAATTAAGGGCATATCCACCCCTTGCAATATTTGTAATAAAGGTCTGTGGACGTGATACCCGACATTCTATACCACTTGATTCCCATTGTCCTGTGATGTTTTTTTGCATTACAACTCTTATATCAAATAAGGAATCATCTATCCTTGCAAGATTTATATATTTTTGAACCAGGTATTTATCAAAGAAACCTTGATTTTCATTAAAAAAGCCTTTTAAAGATTTATTATCTATAAAAGTTTTTTTCGGTTTCTTTGATCTATAGTCATTTATTTCGTAATTTTCATCCATCTTTTCTATAATGCAAATTCCCCTTCCTCTTGAAAGGTTAACAGGCTTTAATATTACCTTTATATTTTTATCTAAAAAGTCTTTTAAACTATTAAAATTATCAATTTTTATAGTTTCGGGTAAGCTTTCGCATAAGCTTTTTTCCTTTTTTACAAAATCATAAAGGTCTAACTTTGAAAAACGGTGAGAATTAAATAGCTTGTTATCAGTTACATCTATAAGTTTATCTATAAGTTTATTAGGTTGATGAAAATCTCTTCTGTAAATTACATCAGCCATTGGAAATTTACCAAATTCCCATTTTGAATTTGAAAAATTATAGTATAAACCAAAGACAATCTTTTCTTCAAGGTCAGCGGAGTTAGGAGAAAAAGCATAAATTAGCCCTCCTATCTTATTGTAAATGCCTAAGCGATCAGAATATTTTTTCATATGCCTTGAACTATAAATATCATTATGAACTCCTAATAAGAATCCAATAATAGGTCCAATTTGCATGGTATCTTTATCTATATTTGCTCTGTAAACTAAACTATCGTAGATTAATAATTTTTCCTTAAATTCTTTTGGAAATTGTAGCGTTATAGGGACTTCAAATGAAGAATTATCTTCAAATTGATCTTGTGTGTAACTTACTAACGCATCTAAAGCTTTATGTCCAAATGCAATTTTACATGATGATGGTTCATCTTTAAAAAAACC
Organism: Oscillospiraceae bacterium; assembly: GCA_009785875.1. Classification (GTDB taxonomy): domain Bacteria; phylum Bacillota; class Clostridia; order Clostridiales; family Clostridiaceae; genus WQUF01. Next base: position 7,810 of record WQUF01000172.1, read on the forward strand.
CTTTGGAACTATTATTGATCCATCTGAGCTTTCCAAGAATTTTATTTTAATCCACAAAGCCTATCACCTCTTCTTGATTAATACTTAGGTATTTTGCATAATTGAATATATTATTCATGAATTTATTTTGCATTTTGTGGTTATTTACAAATGCTATATGCTTTATGTCAAAACCCTCAAAACTAATCAAGTAAAGACTTCCCTCTTTATCTATAATGAAGCTTATTGTACAAAAACCAAGCCGTGAAATAAAATTGCTTACATAATCAGCTAGCATAACGGAAGATTCAGTTATTTTTTTTGCTAAGTCATCTGTTCCTAAAATAGGAATCCATTTTCCCTCAATATTTTTTTGCATATAGACTGTTATGATATTCTTACATTTGCAGCTTTTAAGAAGATCTGGTAATCTGAATACATTTGTATCTTGATTTGATGCTAAAATTTCAGAAATGACTTCTTGATTAAATGTATTTGATTCATTTATCAGTATAGTATTTTCATACTCAGCCAGTAACCTTATTTTCCTCTTTTTAATTTTGCTGTTTTCACGTGAAAAATTAAAAATTATCTTTGGAATTGAAGTGTTTATTGGATTTATATTGTCAACTGTAATTAAGTTACCATAAATTGTTTTATTTTTAATATTTAAATTCTCAATAGAGAACAATAGTATTTCTTTATCATTAGGATCAACAACACATTGTAATATTCTAAAAAAGAATTTTGAATAAAAATCTATTTTTCTGCGGTTTATCAATATGCCAATCATGAGTATCCCTCCTCATAATCATCATATGAAAATGGTAGTTATTATGTGTCTAAAAAATGTGCACTAAAAAACGCTATAATTCCTAGAACCTTATTTTCCTTGAGAGCTTAGCCTTTTTCTAAAATAAATATTCCTTAAAATCATGTAGCTTGTAGTTGCAGTCCATATACCAATTGAAAAGCCAGCTACAACATCTGAAGCATAGTGTACACCTAAATATATTCTGGATAACCCTATGAAAAGAACAATCATATAAGAAATTGCATATACTAAGTATGAGACTATTTTATTTTTTATATAAAGTGAGATACACAGAGTTATCATGCAATATAAAACCATATTATTCATGGAATGCCCACTGGGGAAAGAATAGCCTGCTGCTGCAGTAAGCCTTAAGATATTAGGTCTAGGTCTTTTGAATATATATTTTAGACCAGTATTCAGTAAAGCTGAAATAGTTACAGTTATGGAAACAGGTAAACCTAAAGTAAATCTTGTTTTTGGAATTAATAACAGGATTAAGCAGATTGCAACAATGCCAAAAGTGTCACCTAAATCTGAAAGGATTTTAGAAACAATAGTTAAAGGCTCATTAATATATTGAGCGATAATATTATAAACATGGCTATCAAAGGAAGCTGTTTTATGATAAACTATTAAATATGCTAAAAATATAAAAAATAAAAATGATATGATATTTATGATTATCAATGATTTAGTTATTTTATTATCCATTTGATCCTCCAGCTATTAGAATATAATAAGATTTTAACATTAATAATTGCGGAGTTCAAAGGATCAGATAAAAGATTATGCTTAACACTTAAATATGAAGTTTATAATATATGTGGAGGTAATATTTTGAGAGTATTAGTTTTAAATGGTCCTAATATAAACATGGTTGGGATAAGGGAAAAGGATATTTATGGTACAGAAAGCTATGATGATTTAAAACAAAAAATAAAAAAGTGGAGCCAAGATTTAAATATTGAGGTAGAGATTTTTCAATCAAATTCTGAAGGAGAAATAATCGATAAGATTCAAAGTGCAAATGATGATTTTGATGGGATAATAATAAATCCAGGAGCCTATACACATTATAGCTTTGCTATTCTCGATGCCATAAAGGCCATTCAAATAAAAGTAATCGAAGTTCATATATCAAATATCTATAAAAGGGAAGAATTTAGAAGAAAGTCAGTTACTGCGCAAGGAGCCGTTGGAGTTATCTCAGGATTTTCACTATATGGATATAAACTTGCTTTAGATGCTTTTCTCTATTTGATTAAATAAAATTTTGTAAATTATCCATAATATATTGTGAAAGGGGTTTTTATAATGAAGAATTTTAGAAAAATAACTGCTTTTCCAATCATATTAACGATATTTACGATATGTTCCTGTGCAGAAAATGCATCATCTAGTGTAAAGAATCCTCTTGCTACTATAACCATGAAAAATGGAGGCATCATAAAATTAGAGCTATACCCTGACAAAGCACCTAATACAGTGAATAATTTTATCTCGCTTGCTAATTCAAAGTTTTATGATGGCTTGAAATTTCATAGAATAGAAGCTGGTTTTGTAATTCAAGGTGGGGATCCAGATGGTGAGGGTACTGGAGGACCTGGATATACTATAAAAGGTGAGTTTGCTGATAATGGTTTTACTCAAAACGACTTGAAGCATACCACAGGTGTTATATCCATGGCGAGGAAAACATTACCATTAGATTCTGCCGGAAGTCAATTCTTTATAATGCTCGCAGATATAGACTTTTTAGATGGGAAATATGCTGCATTTGGAAAGGTGATAGAAGGTATAGATGTAGTAAATAAAATAGTATCAGACTTTGAAAATGGAAAAACAGAGGATTATGCTACTATGAAAACAGTTAGGGTTGATACTTTTAAAGTTAAATATCCTGCACCTATAAAGATTAATTAATGAGCTTAAAATTCTCCCAAGACAATTTGTTAATAGAATAAAATATTTTAATAAAATTTGTATTGATTTAATTTATTAAATAAGCTATATTATATTTACAAATATTGGAAATTATTAACAAAAACTGGGAGGGGTTAAAATGGAAAATGTAAGTGCTCAAGAAAAAGTATATAGCATTGGTGCCGTCTGTGAAGAAATAAAAAAGAGAGGATTTAAGGAATTTGAAAACCATAATTTAAGGTATCTGGAAAAGGTATTGAAAGAAATAATAACAATCAGACGTGATCAATATTTTAATAGAATTTATTACATAGATGATATAGATAAAATTGAAAAGATATTGAATTTAAAAGAACAAGGATTAAATTACAATGCTATAAAGAGCATGCTCAGTGCTGAAGAAAATAAAGACATTAATTCTAAAATACTAGAGGATGTAGAGATTACATATAAAGATGAAATAGCTTATGGGGAAGAAAAGGAAGAGACTTCTATAGAAACACGCAGCGAATATGTAGACGAATTTAAAAATGTTATGCATAAAATAATATCCTCGAGTCTTGAGTCTTCCATCACTCCTAAAATCGAAGAGATTAAACTGGAAATAAATAAACTGCATGATCAAAATGTAGATTTAAAAAATGCTCTAGAAACACAGCAGAACAATCATTATAAAGCTTTAGACGATAAACTTATGAAGTGGAGAGAAGAATCTTTTAATGTGGATAAAAAAAAGGAAAGCTCATTTTTAAGAAGATTATTTCATAAATAAGGGTTATGATTATTACGGATATTGAGTTAATATGCGAAAGATGTTAATATTATTTAGAGGTTTTCTATGAAGGTATTATTAGTTTCTGATGTTGAATCAAAGTATATATGGGATTTTTTTGATAAAGAAAGGTTTAAAGATATAGAGCTTATCATATCCTGTGGTGATCTGAAATCAATTTATCTTTCTTTTCTTGTCACCATGATAAATGCTCCGCTTATTTATGTAAGAGGTAACCACGATGAATATTATATTACAAATCCGCCTGAAGGTTGCCAGTGCATAGATGGTACGATATTTAAGTTTAATAATTTAAATATTGTAGGATTTGGAGGAAGTTATAAATATAATAATGGTGTTTTTCAATATACTGAAAATGAAATGAGAAATAGGTATAATAGGCTTAAACGTCAAATAAAATTTCAGGGTGGTATAGATATTCTTGTAACTCATGCACCTGCGTTTAAAATATCTGATGGGGAAGATTTGTGCCATACTGGATTTCAGGTTTTTAACTATATCATTGATAAATATAGACCAAAATATTTCTTTCATGGACATCAGCATTTAGATTATAACGCTAATTTAAAGCGCATTAGAACATTGGAGTCTACTACTATTGTGAATTCTTATGACTATTACATTATAGATATTTAATTAAGCTGATATAATGTGTATATACTTGGTTTTGTAAGGGTAAGGGTGGTATTTATGAACAAAAATAAAAATATTTCAATGACTGTTATAAGGAGGCTCCCAAAGTATTATAGGTGTTTAGAGGGAATTTTAAGAAGCAATGTTCTAAGGATATCTTCAAAAGAATTGAGTGAAAAGATTGGGTTTACTGCATCTCAAATTAGACAGGATTTAAATTGTTTTGGCGATTTTGGTCAGCAGGGATATGGCTATAAAGTTAAGGATCTATTTAATGAGATTAGCAATATTTTAGGTCTTAATACAAAGCGCAATATAATCATCATAGGTGCTGGGAACTTAGGGCAGGCTTTGAGCAATTATTTATATAATGCTGGTTTGAATTTTGAACTTTGTGGTATCTTTGACAATAATAAGGATAAGATAGGTCATATATTAGATGATATCGCAATTTTAAATATCGATGATATGCCGATTTTTGTAAAAGAAAACAAAGTAGATATTGCTACTATTTGTACTACTTCCGATAATGCTCAGGAAGTATGCGATAAAATCATTAGCAATGGCATTAAATGCATATGGAACTATACTCAAGTAGATTTAAAATATGATGATAATGATGTGATATGTGAAAATGTTCATCTTATAGATAGTTTAATGACCTTAAGTTATCTATTAAATGAATAATTTATTAGGGGCAATGTGGAAATCGGAAGCTATCTATTAAATGAATAATTTATTATGCACTTGTAGCTCAGATGGATAGAGTGGTGGACTTCGAATCCATAGGTCGCAGGTTCGACTCCTGTCAAGTGCATCTAACTAAGTATTTTTTTTTAATTTAGGGGTTTACTCTATAAGTAGAGTAGTTTATAATATAAGTTATGTATAATAAAGATGATTTTGGGATGTCGCCAAGCGGTAAGGCACGAGACTCTGACTCTCGCATTACGTAGGTTCGAATCCTGCCATCCTAGTGTTAAAAAAAGAAGCCCTTTCGTTTGGAGCTTCTTTTTTAAGTTTCAATATTTTATAAAAAGGTGGATGACATGAAAACCATATTAAAAAATGAGCAGATTGTTTTATTTCAAGGTGATAGCGTAACTGATTGTGGAAGAGATAGAGACGATAATGCTTCCCTTGGAGATGGTTATGCAAGCATTGTTTCTAATATGTTTCAATCGCTGTTTCCTGATTTTAAAATTAGATTTATCAACAAAGGGGTGTCTGGTGATCGCATCAAAGATTTAATAAATCGTTATGAAAGCGACATTAAGAGAATTAACCCTGACTTCATCTCCATTTTAATCGGCATCAACGATACATGGAGGAGATATGATAGCAACGATCCTATTAGTGCTGAGGAATTCGAGAAGAATTATAGATTTCTTTTAGAAGAGATTAAAACAGACTTGCCTAATTGCAGAATAATGATTATGGAACCATTTTTGATGAATTCTTTACCAGATCG
>WQUF01000173.1 GCA_009785875.1 Oscillospiraceae bacterium
AAAACTATGGCTTATAATCTTATCCTCACCCCATAAATTCATTTGCACAATTGGCTTCCCAGCATATGTATATAAAACATCTAATGCTTCATCCCGTTCTTTTTCGGTTTCTATTAGGAGCTTATTCCAAAGCTTGGTGTCTAAGCAGATTCCAGTATACTCCATCTCTGCAATAGCACGTACACAAGAAAACTCAATCAATGCAATTTCAGAAAGATTATTTTCATAAATTTTCCTGACCATAGCTTCTCTTAACCTAAGAAGCACATATGCATCCTTAGCAGCATATAATAATTGTGACTCACTTAAATTACCTTGCCAATTGCTGGTTTGCTCATCTTTTATCAATGTCTCATTAAGATAATGCTGGGCTAGTATCGCTAAACTTGAACGTGAAGCTCCACCAGAAGTTTGTAATAATTGATTTGCAAGCATTGTATCAAAAATAGGAAAAGGAAAGACATCCATAGCCATAAAAAACTGCAAATCAAACTTTGCATTTTGAAAAACTTTAACCGAGCGGCTTTCTAATATATCTTTAATTATATGGATGCCTTCTGGTAAAAAAGCAAAGCAGTCTATGATAAAAACAGGAAGCCCCATTGCTGCAAGTTGAATAAGACGAATTTTATCTATATGAGAGTCTAAACCTGTTGTTTCCGTATCTACGGCCAATACTTTTGCTTGTTTAAGTCCTGTTAAATAAGGGATAATTTCATGTGGATATAAAATCAATTTATATTGCATATGTCTACCTTTAATTTAATAAAAAATATTTATTTCTATTATATTATAGTATCCAAACATTATAAATGGTGATAAAATATAAACAAAAAAAAGAGGGGGTTATGAATATGAAAATAGCAATTAGATATCAGTCACGTGGTGGTAATACACGTGCTGTTGCTGAAGTTATGGCTAAAGAATTAGGTTTGAAAGCAGAATCAATCGATAAACCATTAGATGGAAAAGTTGATGTGTTGTTTTTAGGCGGTGGTGTTTATAAATTTGACATCGATCCTAAGCTAAAAGAATATTTGGAAAAATTAGATCCAAAACAGATCAACCAAATCGTAGCTTTTACTACAACTGGTTGGATGAAGACGGCTTTAAACAAAATATCCGAATATGCGAAAAAAGCTGGAATAAAGGTAAACGAGAATAAGTTGTATTTAAGGATGATGTTGCAAGGTCATGGAATGATTGGTCGTGAAGGTGGTCATTTAACTGATGAACAAGTGGCGAAAATCAAAAAATTCGCTTCCGATGTATTAAAAGGTTAATTTTAATTGTGTAACTAGCTATTCCTTGTTATAATATGTTTATCAAAATATTAAGAAATAATAGGAGGAATCGCAATATGAACGAGAAAGCGACCTCTCTCATAGATATTTTTAACTTATTTACACCCAAACCTTTGACATTTAAGCAACGTGCATTTTATCAAAAGACTGCTTCTGTGAGAGATGGCAGTAGTTACGAATTTCATGACTATCTATTCAAGCATATTAAAGAATCAAATACTCATTCACGTCTTTTAGTTATTGGTCATGGAGGCTGTGGAAAATCAACAGAATTGCAAATGCTTATATCAAAGTTATCTTATGATGACATTCCATCTATTAATGTGGAAGCTCGAGATGATTTAGATTTATATAACTTCACCTATATTGATCTTTTTATTCTGATAGTTGAACGAATGGTACAGTATGCAAGTGATAAAAAATTAAAAATTAATAAAAAAATCCTACTTGCTTTTCAGACGGCATTATCGACAAAGACAACACAGGAATACTGGGATAAGGATTTTATGATTGGTATTGATGCTGAGATAAGTGCATCCGCAACTGTTTTTTTCCTAAAGGCCATAGCAAAGATTACTTCATCTCTTAAAATGGCTTCAGGACTAAAAGAAGAATTGAGACAGGAAATCAAGCCTAGAATATATGATATTATTGAAGCATTGAATGCTTTGATTGAGCATCTTAATGAACAGGTTTCCCATCCTATTGTTATCATAATAGATGGGCTTGAAAAGTGTCGACAGGAGTGTGTTAGAAAATTATTTGTTGAAGACATTGCTTCTATTTCAGCTATTAATGCACATTTAGTCATTGCATGTCCAATAGCTGTATACCGCTCAGCAGATGCAGCTGGTCTATCAAGTTATTTTATTTCACCTGTTGTCATACCTATGATCAGAACACATAACCAAGATGGTTCCAATTATCAAGATGGTATCGATGTTATTCGGGAGCTAATATTAAAAAGAGCTGATATTTCATTCTTTGAGGAGGGTGTCTTGGAGGAAACTATCGTTAAATCTGGTGGAAGCTTGAGGGACACATGTTATATATTATCAAATAGTGCATTTGAGGCTCACATGCGTGGAAGCTATTCAATAGATATGGATACTTTAAAATATACTCTGCAAAAATATGTATCTGAAGTTTTTCTTAGAATACACGATATATATATCGCTACATCGCAGATCTCTATTTTGATTATTGTGGTATAGAAGATTGTGGTAAAGCCCTTCTTTTATTAGATCGGGCTTTACTAATCCGAGAAAGAGAATTAGGAAAGGATAATCTTGATACATCATCTAGTTGTAACATTTTATTATAACCTATTCTAATACTGAGTCTAACAAAATTCCCTTATAACCTTTAAAAATTCCTTCCCAAACCTTTCTAATTTTACCTGCCCCACCCCAGATACATTTAAGAATTCCGTTTCATTTTTAGGCATTTTCCTGCACATATCCTTAAGGGTTGCATCAGAAAAAATGATATAAGCAGGCACATTTTTACCTTTAGCTATAGAAAACCTAAGGCTTTTTAAACTGGACATCAGATCTTCATTCACATCAAATTCTACAAGCTTAGACTCTTCCTTTAAATTTTCCTCTTTTTTAATCTTAATATAGATGTTCTTTTGACGATGCAAAATTTCCGAAGCAGAAGTTCCAAGTGTTGCAACTGGATATTTATCGCCGGTAATATTTATGTAATTTAAAGAAACTAAATTGCTTACGATATCCTTAAGCCTGGTTTCAGAAATATCAGCCATTATGCCATAAGTTGATAGCTTATTAAATCCTTTAGCCAAGACTTTTTCATTTTTGCTCCCTCTTAAAATATCTATGATCATTTTAATTCCATATTGTTCCTTAACTCTATATATGCAAGACAAGATTTTTTGTGCTTCAATAGTTACGTCAACAGTCTCAAAATTAGCCAGACAATTTCCACAATTATCACAAAAATTCTTAGTTTTTTCTCCAAAATATTTTAAAATATACTCTCTAAGGCAATCTTTAGTAGTACAATAAAAAGTCATGAGCTTAAGCCTATCTTTATCTCTTTCCATTAAAGCATCACGAATTGAATCATCAGTTTCAGATTCATTTTTTGTATTCTCGATTAAAAATTTATTTGTATGTACATCTTGAGCACTATATAAAAGAAGACATAGAGCCTCCTCCCCGTCTCTCCCAGCTCTGCCAGCCTCTTGATAGTAACTCTCTATGTCCTTTGGCATATTATAGTGAACCACAAAAGACACATTGGATTTATCGATGCCCATTCCAAAAGCATTCGTCGCAACCATGATGCTAACCCTATCATAAATAAAATCTTCTTGGTTTTTATGCCTTTCGTAATCAGACAGACCAGCGTGATAGCGAGTAGCATGGTATCCATTATCATTTAGCTTTTCGCAAACTTCTTCCACTGTTTTTCTAGTCAAGCAATATATTATACCGGACTTGTTTCTCTTACCAGTTAAAAAATTCTTTAAAGTTAAAAATTTATCCTTTGGTTTTTGCACTTCAAAATACAGATTTTTCCTGTCAAACCCTGTGACCAAAACTTCAGGATCTTTAAGATTCAATTGTTTTATTATATCTTCCCTTACAAAGGATGTTGCAGTGGCAGTAAAAGCAGATACTATTGGTCTTTTTTTAAATAAATTTATAAAATCAATTATTTTAGTATAGCTCGGTCTAAAATCTTGACCCCACTGGGATATACAATGAGCTTCGTCTATAGTTACCATGGATATATCAAAATTTACAAAAGTATTCAAAAATGATCTGGAATTTAATCTTTCAGGAGCAACATAAATTATCTTGTAGACTCCTTTTTTAGCTTGATCTATAGTATTATTATATTCATTATCAGAAAGAGTGCTATTAATAAAAGCAGCTTTGATTCCCGCCTGGGTTAAAGCACTAGTCTGATCCTTCATGAGAGAAATAAGCGGCGATATAACTATGGTAATTCCATCAAATAAAAGAGCTGGAACTTGAAAACATATTGATTTACCAGCTCCTGTTGGCATGACTGCTAAAATATCTTTATTTTTTAGTATCTTATCGATTATCCATTCTTGACCTTCTTTAAAATTATCATAACCAAAATACTCTTTTAAGACGGCTCTTTTACTGTCCATTAATATCACCTCGAATAAAATGATGAATATCGTTATTATAGCAAAAAGTCATCCTTAAATAAAGCAGACCCATGTTTAAAATCATCGCAAAATTTTTATAAATATACGAAACTTTTCTTCTTTATATTAATATAATAAAATTAAGCGTGACTTCCCATAATTTTTATATTAAAATATCTCTAACCAAGCATGTATTTGAAGGTGAAATCATGAAACCAATTAATAACTATAAGGGGCTTACAAATTCAAAAAATAATCTACCAATTCTGGGATACAGTGCTATCATAGGCATAGCTGTCGGTCTTTTGACTTGTGCCTACCGCTTTTCATTGACCTATATGGAAGAATTCAGCATAGCTATCTATGGTTTTCTTTCAGAGCATATGCTTTTTATCCCTCTTGCTTTTATTATATTATCCGGGATGGGATATTGTGTTGGAATATTAGTGACAAAATATAAGATCATCAGCGGAAGTGGGATACCGCAAATTAAGGGTGTACTCATGGGGCATCTGAAATCTAAATGGCTCAGTACAATAATCGCTAAATTCATAGGAGGTTCAGTCTCGATGTTAGCCGGGCTTTCCTTAGGTCGTGAAGGCCCATCCATACAATTTGGCGCATCAATAGCTCAAGGAATAGGAAATAAATTAGGAAAGACACGATATGAAAAGCGCATCCTGATCGCAAGTGGTGCTGGTGCTGGTCTCGCTGCTGCTTTTAATGCCCCTCTTTCAGGTGTCATATTTACTTTAGAGGAAATATTTAAATATTTTTCACCATTGATCCTTTTGACTACAATGGTGGCAGCTGTGATTTCCAATTCTATTGCAAGATTGATCTTCGGAAGCAGTGCTATATTCAATTTTACTTTCACTTCCGAAATACCCCTTTCAAAATATTGGCTCCTGATCCTCCTGGGTGCTGTTTTAGGCTTATTCGGTGCTATTTATAATAAATTTTTGCTAATATCCATAAGATTATTCAATAAAATAAAAGACTCAAAATACAGGATCGCTATAGCTTTTATAATTGCAGGATTGTTTGGGCTTATTTTCCCTGTTGTGCTCTGTGGTGGGCATTTTATGATGAACAGCTTGACCATAGAAAGCAGCTTAGGCTTTTTATGTATCGCTTTCCTCATGAAATTTTTATTTTCCATGATAAGCTACGGCTCTGGTGCTCCCGGTGGCATATTTTTTCCGCTCCTCGTAATGGGTGCAACTATTGGAGCTATTTTTGCAAAAATATCCATAAGCTTTTTCTGGCTTGGACCTGAATTTTTTGCTAATATTATCATTTTGGCTATGGCAGGATTTTTTACAGCAATTGTACGAGCACCCATCACAGGCATGGTGCTTTTAGTAGAAATGACTGGTTCCTTCAGCCACTTGATGCCGTTGTCTGTGGTTTCATTAATTGCATTTGTTATGGCAGACCTGTTAAAAAGCGAGCCTATATACGATTCACTTCTACATAATCTCCTTGTAGCACAAAAAAGCGAACTCAATGAAAAAGATGAAGTCCGCAAAATCACCATAGAGACCATTGTTCAATTCGATTCCCCTGCTGATAAAAAGTACGTCAGAGAGCTTCATTTGCCAAATAACTGCTTACTGATATCTGTCAAAAGACATAATAGAGAGTTTATTCCTCACGGTGACACTCAAGTTTCAGCCGGAGATTACTTAGTATTTTTAGCCGATTTAAGCGACGAAACTAAAATCAGAAAAGCAATCGATGAACTTACAAACCATGAATAGAAAAAAATGAGGATACCTAAAAAGGCTATCCTCTTTATTGCTCTAAATCGAGTTCACGTTCAATTTCCTCAATTGTGGGTAGACTTGATTTCAAATCCTCTGGCAATTCATTAGTAAGTTGTTCCTGCCAGTCAGCAACACCAATTGGATTTTTAAAGCCAGCAAGTGAATATTCGACAACAGTTTTATTCTTACCTTTAACTAATAGCAATCCAATAGTTGGCTTGTCATCAGGGTGACGAAGCACATCGTTCACAACATTTTGATAAAGGTTAAGTTGACCAACAAAACTAGGCTCAAATTCACGGGCCTTAAGTTCAATTACAACATAACAGCGCAGTTTCAAGTGATAGAACAAAAGATCGATAAAAAAGTCGCTGCCACCAACCTCTAAATGTACCTGCCGTCCGACAAACGCAAAACCTTGTCCGAGCTCAAGCAGAAACTTCTCTATATGTTCCGTGAGTGAGCGTTCAATCTCTATTTCTCGACGTTTTACGTCTGTACCGATGTAATCAAACAGATACGGATCTTTAAATATTTCCCGTGCGAAGTCAGAATCAGGTGATGGCAATGCAGAATCAAAATTATTGATAGCTTTTCCCTGACGTTCAATCAGGCGTGTAGCAATCATTATATCTAAAACATTGCTGCTCCAACCATTTTCAATCAATTTTTGTGCATACCAAAGTCGTGTTTGTTCATCAGGAAGTTTGTCTATCAAAACAATATTACTTCGCCATGGAATTTTTGCAACAACCTGTTGCAAAATTGAAAAATCCGGCCAACATGATGCTAATTTTTTCATATTACCTAGATTTCGTGGCGAAAATCCATTCATTTCAGGAAAAGCTTCTTTTAGATCTTTTGATAAACGATCAATAACTTTGACGCCCCAACCTTCGTTCTTTTGACGTCGCAGAATCTCGTTACCTATGTTCCAATAAAGCTCAATCATTTCAGAGTTCACCTGTATCGCTGAGCAAATGCGGTTTTCTTTTATTTTATTAATAATTGTATCGCGCATATCAGTATAATTATTGGGAAGCTCTGCAAGGCTTGGTGCAACAGGTATCAACACACCATCCTTCGGATTCCCCATATATTTACGTTCATCCATATCACTTGTTTTCTCCATTTTCATTAATTATAATTATTATATCGCATATGCAATCAAATCACTATATTATATGCATATTTTATCGTAAAGGAGATAACTCCATGTTAAAGGAAAAAATATCCGTGACCCTTGCAACACTTGAAAGCAAAGTTCACGAAGTAAACTCAATCAAAAGCGGAATCAGGATATATAAAGCTGGAAAAGCAGAATTTATGGAACGGGAACCTGGACAGTTTTTTTTTGCTGCAGAAGATAAAGGTACCGAACACAGAGGTATTGTGACTTTCACAAATGATGGATGTGATTTAAAAAATTATTTTTGCAATTGCGGTGTTGGTACGGAAGGCACTCTTTGCAAACATGAGGTTGCAGGAATTCTAGCAATTCAAGGCGGACTCATGGATTCGAAGATCACCCTTGGCAAAACCGCTACAGTTTCGACTATTGTCACAGAAAATAATACAGCAAAAGCTATAGGTAGCGGAAGCCTTGAGGTTTTTGCAACACCAATGATGATAGCACTTATGGAAAAGGCTGCATGTGAGGTTTTAGCTGATGCCATGGATTTTGGGCAAACATCTGTCGGTACTAGCATCAAAGTTAATCACACTTCTCCAAGTCCTATAGGTATGGAGATAACAGCTACAGCCACCATATCCTTCGTTCAAGGGTGTAAAATCACTTTTGATGTCATTGCTCACGATAAATCAAGAGAAATCGGCAAAGGGACTCACATCCGCATGATCGTAGATGAAAAAAAATTTATGTCAAAAGCAATGAGATAATTTCCGCCTTACTTTAAAGCAACTGGTATCCATATCTCCACATTGCATTTGTCTATTGCTTCATCCCAATATACATATTTTTCTATGGTAGGAAGCCCAGATTTTTTATATTTGCTCTGTGGTAAAAATTCATTGTTTATCCTATTCCACACATTTCCAAGGGTATTATTAGAAATGCTACCTGTAGCTTCAAATTTTAGCCATGTGGATTTAGGATATTCGAATGAATCTAAGCCAGGAACATCTTCTTTATCCCACTCTATCCCACACATATAGTCATTGCTGCCATCTTCGCCAAAACCAAAGCATAAACCCAAATCGTAAAATTTACCGCTTAATTCTTTAATAGCTTCATTGCTGCCATCTGTCTTTACAATTGCCCACGTCCCACCACCATATGGTGTTGTGCGCCTTATTCCTATAACTTTAAATGATTCCTTTTCAATGATTGTATAATCCATTTTATCAACCCCCTATAATTTTTCCACAAGATCAAGTTTAACGAGCAAATCCACATATTTTTTAATGATGTCTTTGCTAAGGCCTTTAAACAAATTGACAATAGTAGAGATTTCAGACATCTTTCTTACACCATCCATGTAAAACACTATCAAATGAAGTGCCATATCTTGGATATTCTTAGAACCCCTTAACCCATTCAAAAAATCATTTATTAATTTCCTTTGATCATCAGACTTAGCTAAAGTATTCAAACGATATATTGGTCCTTTAAACAGTCTTTTAGGGATAAAATCTTCTCCTTGCCATGGTTCTTGCTCTTTTCCCAAGTGAGAATAATTTTTCATGAAAGCACGATAAATATCTCCTATTAGTTTTTTCTCCTCGTCTATTCCATGAAAATCAGGAATAAATCTTATTATGCTCTCACAAGACTTTATATAAAAATCATATATATGATTAAATGCATCGGTAGCTATTCCATCTAATTTATCGTTTAAAGCTTTATCGACTATTTTTGATAATCTTAAAACCATATTAACATTCATGGAATTAAAGATTTCTTGCGCCATTTCCTCATTTAAATTCGATAATGAGTAACAATAAGTAGCAGCAATGGCACATGATTTCTTTAAAATATTCTCATCGATATTATCTATTGTATCACCACTTGAGTGATAATATAAATCTGGAAATTCTATGATAGCTGGAGATGGTATATTAATAGTGGGATCGCAAAGAACTAAATGATCACTTCCACTTATACAATCTATTACACCACTGTTGAACGTAGAGACCATTTGACCAAATGCACTTGCATCTTTTTTAAGTTCATCTAAAATATAAATGCCTAAATCGCTCACAAAAGAAGGAGTAGAATAAGGCAAATAAACTATATTCAAAGGGCCACACTTGCCGCTTTGCCTTCCACCTACCATGTCCAGGTTTATTCCTGCTAATATCTTTTTACTTCCATCACCAATAGAACTTATATATGCATATGTTCCAGTATATTCCGGTATCAATATCAAACGAATGCCTCTATTTAAACCTTTAAGCACTCCCTTATCCATCGAGGTCTTTATAGCGTTTAATGCTTCCATAGACGCAGAAACCCCGCTAGCATTGTCATTAGCTGAAGTTCGAGGATGGCAAAGGTGAGCCATTACCAATATTTCTTCATCTGTCTCACCTGGTAAAAAGCCTGTGACAACTTCGAATTCTCCATCGTATAAAGATGAATCAACATGACATGTAACTTTTGGCAATTTATCTTTTTCTTTCATCTCAAGGCATATTTCTTTTAGCATATCTCCTTGTCTTGGGCTTATCATAAAACCAAAGCAATTAGATTTATCTTCTTCGCTATAATACGAAAAAGTCATATACTTCTTAAAGTCATACTGGTTTTCCCTGGTTTTCATTTTATCCTCTTCAGCATAATCAGAAATAAAGCCTAGAGCATTGCGATTTTTTATTGCCCACATGAATTTATTAAAACCTTCATGGACGAAGAGAATCTTTTTATTTAAGTCGTAATCCTCATAATTTTGTTCGTCTGTGCCCTTATCCATTTCAACTATTTCAATAGCTTCATTGCTATAGTCGCAAGGCATTGACCTCTGTATTACGCTTAAAGGGTCTTTGGAAAAATCTGCAAGATTTAATTCATATGGTTCTATTAAATCGCATCTGGCACTGTTTATGTTCCATTCCTTAAATCCTTTATATAGCAAATAATTAGCATCTAAGCTAGCTTTAAAAGATAGTATTTCTGATTCAATGCCCATACCTTTTAATTTATCGTGGCAATATTTCGCAGCAAGGCGATATCCAGGGGAAGCTTGTATTCGATGAAACTTGCATATATCATTAACAGTATCATAGAGCCTTTTAGAAGAAATATTTTCATTTATTTTATTTGTAATCGATCTTATCATTTTACACACCCCTCGTATAATTTCATATAATATAGTATACTCATTTTAGGATATTAAAGTGAACAAGTGAATCATATTTATTGACAAAATAAATATAAAAGAAGGAGATAATTTATGCGAGAACTCTTCATTAACACAGCTAAAAAAGGCAGCAAGATAAATAAGAACATATACGGGCACTTTGCTGAACATCTAGGTCACTGCATTTACGGTGGCATATTCGTAGGTAAAAATTCTATTATTCCAAATATGAACGGTATCCGAACAGACATCGTTAAGGCTCTACGTGAAATAAAAGCTCCTGTACTAAGATGGCCTGGCGGATGTTTTGCCGATGAATATCACTGGATAGACGGAATTGGACCTCTTGAAAACCGCAAAAAGATGGTTAATACACATTGGGGTGGAGTGACTGAGGACAATTCCTTCGGTACCCATGAATTTTTAGATCTCTGTAACCAAATTGGCTGTGAACCATATATAACCGGCAATGTTGGCAGCGGCACTGTTC
The DNA here is from genome assembly GCA_009785875.1 of Oscillospiraceae bacterium. Lineage (GTDB taxonomy): Bacteria > Bacillota > Clostridia > Clostridiales > Clostridiaceae > WQUF01. The sequence continues at coordinate 11,034 of WQUF01000173.1, forward strand.
GTGAGATGAGCGAATGGGTGGAATACATCACCTTCGATGGCATTTCCCCAATGGCCCAGTTGCGCAAGCAGAATGGTCGCGAAAAATCATGGAAACTTAAATATTTCGGTGTTGGCAACGAAAATTGGGGATGCGGAGGTAACATGCGCCCAGAATACTATGCTGATGTATACCGAAACTACCAGACATATGTAAGACAATACGACCATAACAAAATCTTCAAGATAGCCTGCGGTCCTAACACTGATGATCTTCACTGGACAGAGGTTATGATGAAAATCGCAGGGAACTATATGGACGGTCTTTCACTGCACTATTATACCTCACCTGGTGGGCCAAAAGGTCGTGGAAGTGCTGTTAATTTTGAACGCAGCAAATATTATGAGACCCTTCAGGAAGCCTTACGTATGGAAAAGCTAATAGAAAGCCATTCTATCATAATGGATAAATACGATCCGGAAAAGCACGTAGGACTTGTAGTGGACGAATGGGGAAACTGGTTTGACGTTCAAGAAGGCACAAATCCTGGATTTCTCTTTCAACAAAATACAATGCGAGATGCCATTGTAGCTGCACTCACACTAAACATCTTCAACTCACACTCCAATAGGGTTGTGATGGCGAACATTGCACAGACTGTGAATGTCTTGCAATCGATGATACTCACTGAAGGTGAAAAAATGATCCTAACACCAACATACCATGTTTTCGACCTCTATAAGGATCATCAGGATGCTGAGCTTTTAGACAGCTATGTAGAAGCACAGGAAATAGGAGTCGATGGTTTTTCAGTGCCTGACTTGCATGTTTCAGCTTCAAAGACAGATGACACAATACATGTGACACTTGTAAATACTTCAGACAGCGAGTCCCGTGAAATTCTATGCCGCATAGGAGGAGCATCTGCAAAAAGCTTTGCTTCAAAAATACTCACAGGAGCAATAAATGCACACAATGATTTTGATAACCCAAACCAAATAAAGCCTAAAAGCTTCGATGATATAAAAATGGCTGAAAATGGTTTATGCTTTACCATCCTTCCATGCTCTTGTTTGGAAATTACAATAAAAGTATGATTAAATCGGATAATCGATTAACTTTATTTTTGAAAGCGTGGTGAACATATATAGTGAAAAGGATAGAGCCGCTTCCACTAAAAAATGTACAGATTACCGGAAGTTTCTGGGAGCAGTACTTTAAACTTGTGCGTGAAAAGGTACTTCCGTATCAATGGGAAGCATTAAACGACCGAATACCAGATGCAGCTTTAAGCCACTGTATAAAAAACTTTGAAATTGCAGCTGGCAGGCGTCAAGGCGATTACTACGGCATGGTATTTCAAGATAGCGACCTTTACAAATGGCTTGAATCTGTGTCCTACAGCTTAGAAACGAAACCTGATTCTACATTGGAAAGTCTAGCAGATAGTGCAATTGAATTGATTGGTGCTGCACAAAGACCTGACGGCTATGTAAATACTTATTTTACCATAAAGGAACCTAATGCCCGTTTTACCAATCTCCAGCAGGGTCATGAACTATACTGCGCAGGTCACATGATTGAAGCAGCTGTGGCTTATGAGAGTGCTACTGGAAAGCGCAGATTTTTAAACATAGCTATTCGATTTGCAGACTGCATCGACAACACTTTTGGACCAGAGGATGAAAAACTTCACGGTTATCCAGGTCACCAGGAAATCGAGCTTGCCCTTGTTAAGCTTTATAAAAAAACAGCTGAAAAACGCTACCTTAAGCTTGCTGAATATTTCATAAAAGAGCGAGGAAAAAGTCCAAATTATTTTGAAATCGAAAAAAAGGACCCTAGGTATGTGGAAATCTTTCATGGAATGAATGATCTTGGCAGAACTTACTCCCAATCCCATAAACCTCCTGTAGAGCAGCGTGTAGCTATAGGTCATGCTGTGCGAGCTGTGTATATGTACAGTGCCATGGCTGACCTTGCAGCAGAATTAGACGATGAAGAACTTCGCACAGCCTGTGATGCATTATACGATGACATCACTAAAAGGCAGATGTATATAACTGGAGCAATCGGTGCAACTTCACATGGTGAAAGCTTTACATCAGCCTATAACCTTCCAAACGACCTCATCTATGGTGAGACCTGCGCTTCTGTAGGACTTATGATGTTTTGCAGGAGAATGAATGCAATGGAGCATTCTGCCAGCTACATCGACACAATGGAACGTGCACTTTACAACACTGTACTTGCAGGCATATCCATCAATGGAACGGAGTTTTTTTATGTGAATCCCCTTGAGGTGGATCCAAAAAGAATTTTGAGCGACCCAAATCTTTCTCATGTAAAACCAGTGCGACAAAAATGGTTTGACTGCTCCTGCTGCCCTACAAATAT
>WQUF01000174.1 GCA_009785875.1 Oscillospiraceae bacterium
AACAAGTTCACTTAAAATAACAGGTATCTTTGAATATGTTGGCAATGTATCACAAACACCATGGTTACCATATACTGAGATAGAAAACTTCATTTTTATACCATATAATGCGTTTCGAAGTATCTTTAATGTTACTATGGGACAATCTAAACTCTTTCTATATTTAAAAGATTCTTCTCTTATTGAAGAATATATACAGGAAACAAATAAAAAACTAGATGAAAAATATACTGCTCGTCAAAGAGTCTTGATGAATTATAACTTTGCTTATGACAATGAATGGTTTGATACTGTAAGTAAACCAGTGCAAAGCGTTAATATCATGACAATTTGGATGGTTATAATCATAGCAATCGGCACATACATTACAATTCTGCTCATATCAACATTGATTTTAATGGGAAAGAAAAGAGAAATTGGCATATATTTATCCATAGGGGAATCAAAAATTATATTGGTCTTTCAGATTATTATGGAGCAAATGGCTATAATACTAATATCTTTGATAATAGCTTGTGGAATAAGTTTTTTAATAAGCCAAGCTATAGGTAAATCATTTATAGAAACATCAGCAAGTGATGTTAATAAGCAAATAGAAGAGCATAGAGATATTATAAGAGGGAATGATGGTTACTATTTTATTATAAATGAAATTCAAAGATCTACTCCAACTTTTTTATATGTGAAAGATGAAATAGATATATCAAATAACACAGATAAGATAATAGAGTATATTTTTATAAGCACAATCATCTTGGTAGTTTCTTTAACATGCCAAATAGTAATATTTATGAACAAAAATTCTGTTGTTAATCTGCTGCAAAAGACTTAGAGGTGATACAATGATAAAGCGTGCTATTTTCAGTGTTATACATAATAAACAAAAGAATATAATATTGTTTTTGGTGTATTTTATTTCAGCCTTACTTCTCATTTCATCTTATTGTGTGAGATCTTCAAGTTTAGCATCAATAGAGAATATGCAGAAAAACATGGGAACTTCAGTTTTAGTAACAAAAAATGACTCAGACCCATTATTTAATTTGGATTCGATACTTTTCCCTTTTGATATTGGTAAGGAAATTGCACAACTTCCTCAGGTTAAACAGGAAAAATATTATAGCAAAGCTAGTGCTAAAGGAATAAACATCAGTGGATCCATTTCAATTGGAAGCAATATTACTTATAATCTAAACAGCGATATATTCTTAGTTGAAGGTATGACAGATGTAAAGGAGTATGAACCTTTCAAGCAAGGAGAAATAAAGCTTACAAAAGGACGGTTTTTAACAGCAGAAGATGATGGTAGTTCTTATGCGATTATCAACGAATCAATTGCTTTAAATAATAAACTTGATATTGGTGACAAATTTTCCGTTCAATCATACCAAAATGAAGAAGTTACTATTGATATTGAAATAGTTGGTTTTTTCACTGTGGAGAATTCAACTATAATGCAAGCTAATACATATAATTATTATTTTACATTTTATACACCTGTAAGTATTGCTGCAGAACTGAATAATGAAAGAATCATGAATGCTTACTTTGATTTATTTGAGTTTAATGATGCAAAAGCTTTTATAGATGAAGCATCTAAAATTTCAGATAATTATGCTGCTGGTTTAACTTTTTTTGAACAAACTTCAGATTATCTCATAGCTTCTGGTCCTTTGAATAGCCTTATCAATCTATGCAATGTTATTTTGTTATCTACTATCTTAATGGCTGCTTTGATTTTATGCTTACTTGTAGTGTATATCAGCCTTAGCCGCTTTCACGAGATAGGAATATGGCTATCTATGGGAGAATCAAAGTTTAAAATCATAATTCAAATAACTTGCGAGATCATCATTCCAATGCTAATAGCTATTACTTTTGCTATTATTGTAAGCATATCATTGATTTTGCCTTATGTTGAGAAAAGATTCCAGGCTAATTTAGGAATAAATACTAGTAGTTTAAGAGATTCAATTTTAATGATGTATTTTATTGGATTAATCTTGGCTGTTTTATCTTCTTTAATTCCTGCAATAAATATTCTAAGGTACAATCCAAAAGAAATCTTGGACAGATTCGATTAGGAGTGAATATGGACACATTATTGGAAATGAGAAATATTGATTACTACTATCAAACCAAAGCTAATAGATTAGAAATTTTAAACAAAGCTAGTTTTTCATTTGAAGCTAACAAGTTCTACGCCATTTGTGGTCCATCTGGATCGGGAAAATCCACAACCTTGTCTTTACTCGGAGCACTGGATTCACCTAAGAAAGGTACCATATTATTTAAAGGACAAGACATACAAAAATTAGGTTACACAAATTACAGAAATATGAATGTTGGAATTGTGTTTCAATCTTATAATCTATTGAACTACCTTTCTCCACTAGAGAATGTCATCATCTCAATGGAAATCACAAAAACTAAGATAGAGAATAAAAAAGAGCGTGCCTGTGAAATATTAAAAGAGATGGAGCTCGATGAATCCTTGTTTAACAGAAATGTAAATGTGCTATCTGGTGGCGAACAGCAAAGAGTAGCAATCGCAAGGGCTATCGCTAAAGAAGCTGATATTATTTTAGCTGATGAACCTACAGGAAATTTAGATCCTGAAACAGCAAAAGGCATAGTGGATATATTTAAAACCATCGCTCATGAAAAAGGAAAGTGCGTCATCGTCGCTACACATTCAGAAGAGGTTTCAAAACAGGTAGATACAGTAGTTAGGCTTGAAAATAAATGTCTCAAGGAAGATTTTAAAGAAGCATATTTAGACTACATGCCTCCTAAATAGATCAATATGTACACATGGATCCTATCCATGTGTTTTTTGATATCAAGAAATTTTCATACCAATAATTCTTTAAATATCTTTTCGGTTCCAATATACTTTACAACATTTTTACCCCTGCTGATCAAAATGCTTTCATCTATCAGCTTGTTAGCCAGCACTAATACCTCTGAAGTTGTGACATCAGCACGTATATCATTCAATTTCACATATGCCTTCATCCCATCTTCATTTTCAAAAATAATATTAAGGGTTACAGTATCCATATGTTTTAACCTCCTCACATTACTATAATATATTTTATGCTTGTATACTCAAAAAAGTTCTTTTTTAAATTAATTTTCATATAAATAAATTATAAAATATTTTTAGGAGCAATATTAATGAAAGATGAAGTTTTCTACGATGGCGAATTAATAGAAGAAGGATGGGATCTCTGGGATTTCAGCATTGATGTCCAGGAACGCATTCGGGAAATATTCAAAGAGACTGGTTTTGATAAGGTGATCGATGTGGAAAAAGCGTTCATACCTAGAGAAGAGCCTGAATACATCGATTTACAAGAACTTTTAGGCATGACTAACTCTGCTCCTCAACCATCAAATACATTTTTTTCTGCATCACCAAAGATGAAGCCTGTTGATAGGTCTGCATTTAAGGATTTAATTCTAGACAATAAAGTAAAATATTCGGATATTATTCAGCACATTCACCTCTCTGAACTATCCGAGATCGATGAATCCATAAACTTCTTTCCAATGCCGAGCAATGAAGAATTTCTCGATTTAGTGGAGAGCTTGGAAAACTTTGGCGTTTTATCACCCCTTTTGGTTATAAAAGACAAAAAATCAGATAAATACACCGTTGTCTGCGGAAGATCCAGGCTCGCAGCTTTAAATCACCTATATAGCGTGAATCAGGATGAACGGTTTTTATATGCCCCATGCCAAATTTTAGATCCCGACACAGATCTGTCGATAATTCAAGGGATAGTTATTTCCAGCAATTTAAGCTATAAAAAAATATCAAAAGAGACTCAAATAAAATCAGTGCTGCTCCTTGATAAAATTCTCAAAAAGAATAAAATTTATAAAGGCGAGATTAATATAACTGATAAAATTGCGGAAAAAGCAGGCATATCAAGAACTACAGCAAACACAATTAGAGGTTTTAAGAATCTATCTCCTAAAGCATTAGATCTATTATATAAAAAGCATCTAACCAGAGGTGCAGCAAGACTATTATCCATGATAGAAGACCATGAAACTCAAGATTTTATCATAGATGGGCTTGGAAATCAAATAAATGATCTTCGTAAAATTAAAGAGATGATTGATGGACCGATGAAGAGGATCTACGACGATGAAGCAAAGACCACAGTACCCGAAACATGGGAAATGAAGCTGGATAGGACGCTGAGAATGGTTCCTTCTAAGATTAAGATCGTTTTATATGTAGATTCCGGAGAAGTAGAAGGAGTTTTAAAGGCACTCATTCCACTTAGAGGTAAGGCGGTTTCAAGGTATAAAGCATTTGAAGATGGAGAGATCAATAAGTATTTTAAAGTATTGCTAAATGAAAACGACATGGAACAATATTTAAGAAGAGGATTTGTAAATAAGGAGACACTGGATATCATATGCAGTGGTGATTATAAAAAAGTAATAAAATACGCTTAAGTGTTTTAGGTTGAAAGGAGGAGGTCGCACTTTGGTACCGATGATAAAATGACTATAGGATCAGATAACAACCAAAGAAATGCGAATAGAGACCTTGTAGGACAAGGGGTGGAAGAGTCAACCATTTTTTTAAAAAAATCAAAAAAAAGGTTTATTTGTGTTGCAATTAAATAAAAAGTAGAAAAAATATGATATAAATAAATGGTAAATTTTATTGTTTAATATTATAATATATAGCTTATTATGGCATTGATAATACTTTCTATTTAGAGGTCAATTTGAGCGGTTATTACAAGGATTTTTTTAACATATTGTATGATCATATATAATTAAGAAGCAATGCAGTTTAAGATTTTTCTTAAGCTTTGCATTGCTTCTTATTATCTCAATTAATAAAATTTTCATTTTTTATATTTAGAATCTGAGCTTTTGTTAAACCTGTGATTTCCATAATAAAAACATCATCAGCATTCTTTTTTAGCATATTGCGTGCAATTTTTTTTTGAGTTTCAATTTCGGTTTCATGAACAGCTCCGAGCTTTTCCATATCCTTTTTCTGAGCAAGCTCATTTAAAGCCTCTATTTTTTCTTCTTCTTTTTCTTTAAGTATTTTTCTTTTTTCTTCTCTATATAGATCATCAAATATTCTTTCCAATCCAGTCATTCTAATCCACCTCTCAACTTTACTTAAATAGTCTCCATCTATAAATTTATATGATGCAGCTATAATTCCAGCTATCATAAGATTCTTAGTATCTTCGTCCTTCACTTCTTTTGCAAGCTCAATTGCATCTTCAACCAGTTTTTGCTTATCATTTTTTTTGGTCAACGGTGATAGAATTAGCTTCATAACATCCTCTGATGTTAAAGTATCATTGTTTTTTATTTTTGTTCTTACATCTTCATACATCTTTTGACCATCAAATTTTGACAGAAATACTTGTCTAAAATTAAGATATATATCTTCTAAGTCAAGAAAACTTGGTGCACTTTCAACATCTCCAGTGTATATAACCAAAAGTTTCACTCTTGGCAATTTTGATGTGCAATATCTTTCTGCAATCTTAAATGCGTAGTCGGCATACTTAATTAAGTCTATATACCGAGGATCTGACTCATATTCTGTTAATAATATACTGTCGTCTACAAGTTCGAAAATATTATCGGCTCTTCTCTCATTGATCTTAATGTCGGGTAAATTAGTGGGTAATACATTCTTAATAGCTGGTAAATCAAGCCCATACACTTTTAGTGATGTACTTTTATAGAGTTCATTTAACCTTTTCATTAAAATGTCTTTTGCTTGATAAGATATTTCTTCTGACACAAATAAACCTCCATCTTTTATTATATTTTATCATCTTTTTATTGAAAGATGAACAGGGTAAATATAAGTTCTATTTAAGATTATTGACTACTTTTTGGGGAAATATTCTAAAATCTATATTTTGCCCTCTTTATATTTCATGTTTATTATAAATAAACTTTTATGTAAAATGAATCTTAAATATATCTATTGAAAATAAGTTTAAACTTATTTAATATGGAAATAAAAGATGAGAATTTACAAGATTTTATTTTAGCAGGAATTATAACAGCTGCAGATAAATTCATAAGCGAAAAAGATTCAGAAAATGTAAGGGAGTGGATTACTATGACCAAAGTTGAAAAAATATTTGAAAAGAAAAAATGGAAGCACTCGACAAACAAGCAAAAGAAATCAATGAGAAAAAAGATTTAGAAATAGTTGATTTGAGGAATAAATTATGGCAATCGCTTAAAAAATAGTCAATAAAAACATTGTTAAAAAATTGTGAATAAATTCATGTATCCCTACTTCTCATCTGGAAATTAATGTAAATAATTGACAATTAAAACTAATTATCAATCCTATCGGATTTGATTTTATAAATACTACTTGTACATGAGTGAGAAAATTGTTTTTTATAACATTAAAACCATAATATGGAGATCGCTTAAAAAAAATCAACAAAAAAAGCAAAATTGTATTGAATAATTAACAACAATTGGGTAAAATGTTAAAAATAAGGTTCTCTATGTTAGAAAAATTCGCTTTGTAGTTGCTTAGTTTTTTCTCAAAAGATACTTTTCCAAATGATGTGTCTAACCTTACCAAATTAAAAACTATTTTGCGTACTATTGATAAATGAACTAAGGCATGAGGGGGTCATTTGAATGATAAATAACATGCTAACCTATAAAGATTTTTACGGTAGTGTAGAATATTCTGTAAATGATGAGTGTTTTTTTGGAAAAATAATTGGAATTACCGACCTCATTACCTTTGAGGGTGATAATGCTTGTGAACTCAAAAAAGCTTTTGTAGAAGCTGTAGAAGCTGTTGAAGATTACTTAGTTTTATGCAAGGAAGTCGGCAAAGAACCACAAAAAACTTATAAGGGTTCTTTTAATGTATGCATTTCACCTGAATTGCACAAGCAAGCTATGATAAGTCAAAACATAGAGGGATTTCATTAAATGCTTTTGTAGAAAAAGCGATTTACGATGAGATTAATTTATCAGATGAAATCATATAAATTATTTATATATATGGAATCCACCTTTGATGCTGAGGTGGATTTTGCTTTATACTTATATTTTTAAGAATGTTTTTATGATACAATAAAGTATATTTAGAATAGAGGTGGAATATAATGGGTTCTTATCTTAATCCATCAAATGAAGGATTTGCAAAATCTTTACTTTCAGAGATTTATGTAGATAAATCTGATATAATTGCCTATACAAATAATGTACTTCGTACAGAGCAAAAGTATGTCTATACAAGCTGCCCACGACGTTTTGGTAAAACGATGACTACTGATATGCTCACAGCTTATTATAGCCGAGGCTGTGATTCTAAAGATATGTTTGCAAATTTAAAGATTGCTAAAGAGACTTCTTTTGAAGAGCATTTAAACAAATATAATGTAATTTTTTTAAATATGCAGGAATTTCTAAATGAGTCTTCTAGCATAGAAGATTTGATTGAAAAAATAACAGATAAAATAAATAAAGATGTCTTAAAAGAGTACCCTAATTTTGATTTTACTTATAATGATCATCTTTCAGATACTTTTAATACTTTATTTGAAATTACTGATATTCCAATTGTTTTTATAATTGACGAGTGGGACTGTGTATGCAGAGAATATCAAACCGACAGGCAATCACTAATGGTTTATTCAGATTTTCTTACACTTCTCTTAAAAGACAGATATTATGCAGCTTTGGTTTATATGACAGGGATTTTGCCAATTAAGAAATTTGGCACACAATCTGGTTTAAATATGTTTGACGAGTTTTCTATGACTTGGCCGGTAGGCTTAACAGATTTCGCAGGTTTTACTCAGGCTGAAGTCATATCGCTTTGTGAAAAATATAAAATGGATTATGAAGAAATGGCTGCATGGTATGGTGGTTACTGTGTTTCTGATATGGAAAGTGCATTTAACCCAAAATCAGTTGTCATGGCAATCCTTAAAAAACAATTCAGCAATTATTGGGGTCAAACAGAAACTTATGAAGACTTGAAAATTTATATCGGAAAAAATATAGATGGATTGAAGGATGCAGTTATAGAACTTTTATCTGGTAAAAGAAAGCATATTTTTATCAATACTTTTGTCAACGATATGGTCACACTTAAGTGGTGGGAAGATGTCCTTATTTTACTTGCACATTTAGGATACTTAGGGTATGACAACATGACAAATGAGGTTTTTATACCTAATAAAGAAATTTATGATGAATTTAGAGTGGCAATAAGAGAATTAGGTTGGGATGAAATAACATCTTAGGCATTGAATAATATAATAAGAATGGAGGTGAATTATAATGGGTCTTTATCTCAATCCATCAGACAGAGACTTTGAAACATCGTTACTTTCAGAGATTTACGTTGATAAGTCTGGTATTATTGCTTATACAAATAAAGTGCTTAATACACAGCAAAAATACGTTTGTATAAGCCGCCCGCGACGTTTTGGTAAAACAATGACAGCTGATATGTTAACAGACTATTATATCCGAGGCTATGATTCCAGTGATATGTTCGCAAATTTAAAAATTGCTAATGACCCTTCATATAAAAAGCATTTAAACAAATATAATGTAATCTTCTTAAATATGCAGGATTTTTTAAGCGATTATCATGAAATTGAGCTTATACTAAAAAAAATAACAGATAAGATAAATATAGATGTTTTAGAGGAATATCCTAATTTTGATTTTTCTAATATAGACAATCTTCCTGGTACATTGCAAGCTTTGTTTCGGTTATCAAAAATACCTTTTATATTCATAATTGACGAATGGGATTGTATATTTAGAGTACATCGAATCAATACACAAGCACAAGAAATTTATTTAGATTTTCTTAGAAATCTCTTAAAAGACAGAAAATATGTTGCTTTAGCGTATATGACAGGAATTTTACCTATTAAGAAATATGGAACACATTCTACACTAAATATGTTTCGTGAATTCTCAATGACAAGACCTAGAGAGATGGCTGAATTTGTTGGTTTTACACAAGAAGAAGTTATAATGCTTTGCACTAAATATAAAATGGATTATGAAGAAATGTCTGCTTGGTACAATGGTTACAGTTTTCCTAATTTAAAAACTGTATATAACCCAAAATCTGTTGTGGAGGCACTGATTTCAAAAGAATTTAGCGATTATTGGAGTCAAACAGAGACCTTTGAAGCCTTAAGCTTCTACATCAATATTGATTATAATGGATTGAAAGATGCAATCATTGAGTTATTAGCAGGTGCAAAAAAACAAATAAATATCAATAATTTCGCTAATGACATGATTACATTCAAAACATATGAAGATGTTCTAACTTTGCTTATCCATTTAGGATATTTAGGATATGATTTTGAAGCAAAGGAAGTTTTTATTCCAAACAAGGAGATTTCAGAAGAATTTGTAACGGCGATAAGGGATGCGGGTTGGGAAGAAATTAAAATGTTGATTAAGGTATCTGACGACTTATTGAAAGCTACATGGAATGAAGATGCACAGGCTGTCGCAGAGGCGATAGATAAGGCACACACTAGCGAAACTTCCATAATCAAATATAACGACGAGAACGCTTTATCTTGTGTTCTCTCTATTGCTTATTATAGTGCCCGTGAATATTACATAATTGAGAGAGAGCAACCTTCCGGAAAAGGTTTTGCAGATTTGTTCTTTAGACCAAGAAAAAAATACTTAGATAAACCAGCAATGTTAATTGAACTCAAATGGGATAAATCAGCTAAAGGAGCTATCCAGCAAATAGAAGATAAAAAATATACAGATATTTTAAAAGATTATAAAGATAATGCCCTCTTGATCGGAATTAACTACGATAAGGATTCTAAATATCACGAATGCATAATAAGGAGATACAATGTTGAATGTAAATGACTATCTTGCGATAAAAGGACAAAAGATAATAGATGAAAACAAGTTTATAATTGAGGATATTCCAGAAGTTTTATCCAATTGAAAGAATTAATGAATTAGGGAACCGTATACAAAAAGTATTATAATTGATTTATAAGTTTAATTTAAAGGTGGGATATTATACGAATTCATATGTACTCATGTTTAATGAGATTGACAAAACAATGCTTCCACAAGTTGGAGGCAAAGGTGCAAATCTTGGAGAACTATCTAAGATAAAAGAAATTAATGTTCCCGAAGGTTTTTGCATCACAACTAAAAGCTACAAAAAAACAATAGATAAAATTCCTGAATTACCTAATCTCATAGAGCAGCTTTCTCATATAAAAGTCGATGATAGGGAGAGAATAAGCAAGATTAGTGGACAGATCAGATCTATTATCGAAAAGGCAAAGATTGATGATGATATCGCTAATGATATCACAAGCTCTTTAACAAAACTAGGTGTTAATGATGCTTATGCCGTTAGATCCAGTGCTACTGCAGAAGATCTACCTACAGCCTCCTTTGCAGGTCAGCAAGATACATTTTTAAACACTATTGGAAGAGAAGCTATCTTTAAAAATATAAAAAAGTGCTGGGCTTCGTTATTTACAGATAGAGCCGTTACTTACAGGATTCAAAATGGCTTTGATCACAATAAAGTTCTTCTCTCTGTCGTCATCCAAAAAATGGTCTTCCCAGAGGCTTCCGGAATCATGTTTACAGCAGATCCAATAACTTCAGATAGAAAAGTCGTATCAATAGACGCTAGCTTTGGTCTGGGCGAAGCTTTGGTATCGGGACTTGTAAATGCAGATTCATATAAAGTAAACAATGGTAAAATTGAAAGCAAAAAGGTTTCTGCTAAAAAACTTGGAATTTATCCTTTAAAAGGAGGAGGAACAGAAGAAAATAAAATAGAACTCAATCTACAAAATAAAGAAGCTCTTACGGATGATCAAATTCTACAATTAGAAAAAATAGGTAGAAAAATCGGAGCATATTTTGGAAAACCACAAGATATCGAGTGGTGCTTATATGAAAATAAATTCTACATTGTCCAAAGTCGCCCAATTACAACTCTATATCCTCTACCAGATGTTAAAGATGGTAAGAACCATGTATATATGTCTTTTGGTCATCAGCAGATGATGACGGATGCAATGAAACCACTTGGGATATCGTTCTTTCAATTTGCTGAGGCATTACTCGTACCAATCGGCGGAAGATTGTACATGGATGTTACTCACGATTTAGCATCTTCTTCAGGGCGAGCAATGGTAGGATTAGCAATGGGCAAGGTAGACCCTTTAATGGACAAAGCCATTAAAAAATTGATGAAGCGAAAAGACTATATAAAAACACTCCCCAAAGGCAAGAAATTTTTAAGCATGGGTTCGGGGTATTTTTCATGGGCTTTAATCGCACAGACCATTAAGACATATCGCAAAAATGATCCTAGCATAGTCAAACATGTTATAGCTAAAAATGAGGAAAATGTGAAAGATGTTCAGCAAAAGATCTCAAAACTATCTGGAGATGAACTTTTAGCCTTTATAAAAAATGAATATGCAAACTTAAACAAAACTCTATACGATGCAGAGAGCATGGGCACAGTGTGGGCTGGAGCAATACTTGGATCGACCATGCTAAACAGAAAAATAAAAAAATGGCTTGGACAAAAAGATATAGTGGATTCCCTCACCCAATCTGTGGATAATAATATTACAGGTGAAATGGGTCTCGATCTTTTAGATGTTTCAGATGTGGTAAGAAAATATCCTGATGTCATGAAATATTTAGAGCATGCAAAAGATGAAACTTTCTTTACAGAATTAGTTAAACTCAAAGGCGGTGATGAAGTTAGTAACTCTATAAAGGCTTATCTTGAAAAATACGGAATGCGCTGCTCTGGCGAAATCGATATTACAAGACCTCGCTGGAATGAAGAGCCTACAGCAATAGTTCCTCTCATCTTAAGCAACATCAAAAACTTTGAACCAGGCGCACACGAAGTGATATTTAAAAAGGGACTTAGTGAATTTGAAGCTAAGAAAAAAGATATTTTAGATCGTTTAGCAAAGCTTCCTGGTGGAAAAAATAAAGTTAAAAAAGCAGAGAAAGCTATCAGCATAGTGCGCAATTATATCGGTTATAGGGAATATCCTAAGTATGCCATGGTATCCATTTATTGGGTGCTTAAACAAGCTATGATGAAAGAAGCTGTTAAGCTGGAAGAAAATGGAGTTATTAAAGATAAGAATGATATTTTCTATCTAAGCTTTGAAGAATTACAGGAAGCTGCACGTACACAAAAACTCGACTATGATATAATTACAAAGCGCAAAGAAGAATTCAAATCTTACGAAAAACTGACTCCTCCAAGAATAATTCTATCTGATGGTGAGATCATATCAGGCGAATACGACAACGAAAAAATGCCAAAAGGAGCTTTAGCAGGAATACCAGCTTCTAGAGGAACTATCGAAGGCAGAGCTAGAGTGGTTTTAAAGTTAGAAGATGCTACGATGGAGGAAGGCGACATTTTAGTCACCACATTTACAGATCCAAGTTGGACACCTGTGTTTGTCTCCATTAAAGGACTAGTTGCAGAGGTTGGTGGAGCAGCTACTCATGGCTCTGTTGTTGCAAGGGAATATGGATTACCTGCAGTTGTAGGAGTGGATAACGCTACTAAATTGATCAAAGATGGGCAGAGAATTCGTGTAAACGGAACTGATGGATATGTTGAAATTTTAAGTTAAAAGGAGAAAATAGATATGAAAATTGTTACATTTGGTGAAATAATGCTTAGGCTTGCTCCATTTGGATACTATAGATTTGTGCAGGCTGATTCACTTGAAGCGACTTTCGGTGGTGGAGAGGCTAATGTAGCTGTGTCTCTTGCAAATTTTGGATTCGATTCTAAATATGTTACTAAACTTCCATCCCACGAGATCGGGCAGGCTGCGGTGAATTCTTTGAGAAAGTATGGAGTAGATACTTCAAGCATAGTCCGTGGTGGGAATAGAGTAGGCATCTACTTTCTAGAAAAAGGAGCATCTCAAAGGGCTTCTAAGGTCATCTACGATAGAGCAGGATCTTCCATTGCAGAAGCTAAAAAGGAAGATTTTGATTGGGATAAAATATTTGATGGAGCAAGTTGGTTTCACTTTACAGGGATCACACCAGCACTTAGCGATGATTTGGCTGAAATTTGCTTAGAAGCTTGTAAGAAAGCTCGTGAAATGAAATTAACTGTATCTTGTGATTTAAACTATAGAAATAAACTGTGGTCAAAAGAAAAAGCTGGTAGAGTTATGGGTGAATTGTGCAAATATGTGGATGTGTGCATAGCTAATGAAGAAGATGCCCACGATGTATTTGGAATCAGCGCAAAGAATACAGATGTAACCTCTGGGAATATAGATCGTGAAGGATACAAAGATGTAGCAA
>WQUF01000175.1 GCA_009785875.1 Oscillospiraceae bacterium
TCATCAAATTGGTGTTGGGCTATTTGAGGAATCGCTGTTCAGGGGACTGCTGATGACTGCTATGCTGGTTAAGTGGGGTGACACAGCACAGGGTAGGCTTGCCGTGGCACTGTTATCTGGCGTATTGTTCGGTACATGTCATATAATAAATATGTTTTTTAATGGCAGCAGTCTTCAATTCACCTTATTTAACTTGGTGGTTGCTGCAGCGTTAGGGTTTGGGTTTGCCGCTATGTATGTGTATTCCAGAAATCTGCTGGGCTGTATGATTGTGCATGCGGTGTATGATTTTATAGCGAATCTATCAAGTCAACTGCCGAATAGGCTTGTATTGCTCGTAATCTTAGGTCTAATCTCGCTGTTTGCGATTGTTTTGTGCATCGTTGCCAAACCATTTTGTGTGGGTGTTATACCCCTGCGGAAGAAAGAATTGAAGGCACAAGAATAACCATACTGAAGATATGTTTCAACTAAATGATTTGGAAAGGAGAATATGAAACGACGAAATAAATTCATATTGATTGCTGCTATACTTATAATAGCAATTGCTAGTTATTATATATGGTTTTTTAATTCATCGCCATACTTAGATGCAAGTAAAATATCCAGTATTACACAATATAGATATCCTTCGCCTCCTGAAATAATTACTATTTCTGACGAAGCAACAATACAGCAATTTGTCGAATATTTCAACAAGCTAGAATTTATTCCAATAATATATATACAGATTGGTTTTAGCGGAGGTTGGTATGCAAGAGATGATATAGAATTTAAAAACTCTGTTATGTATGAAATTTCAGGTATTAACAAATATGATGATAATTATATGTTAGTCAGCGTAAAAAGACGACTTTATTATAAAGTTAATCTAACTTCATATTATAATTTACTTGATATTATTTCAAATACAAGAAATGATCAATAAATTAAATGAATTTAAATGGATATTTTTAATATCCATTTAAACTTTTTTATATACAGTTTTATAATCTATTTTTTCTAAGGATTTCTTATTATACGATAATTTCATGGCTAAGTTTCCTAATATGAGATGTCACTGTTTCTACCTTATTCTCTATTAAAAAACTTAAAGTATCTTTAAATATATTTTTATCATCAAAGGGAAGTCCAAAAACCATGCTAGCGTTTACCATCATACCTCTTTTGTGAATTTCATAGATCAATTTTGAGTATTCTTCTACTAAATTATCTTTGTGGACGCTATTTATAGATTTTTTATTAATAGATTCAAATCCGATAAAAAGGCTCTGGCATCCTGATTATGCCATTAAATCCAACAGATCCAAATGTTTGCCGATTTTTGTTGTAACAGCAGCATTCCAGGTAATTCCAAGATCCTTTAACTTAAATAGAAAATCATAAGTCCATTTTATGTTTCCGATAAAATTATCATCTATGAACATGATATGGCTTGAATTCAATGATTTAATATCGTCGAAAATATCCTCAACAGGTCTATTTAAATATTTTATTCCTGTGCAGCTATTATAGCAAAAATCGCAATTATGAGGACATCCTCTGCTTGTTGAAATCACGCTGGTAAATAGATATTTTTCGAAAAATTCATAATCGTAGTTAGGAGAGCTTACTTCGGCTTCTTATAAATAGAAAGAGCGTTGAGCAGATAAAAATAAAAATGACACCGAATATTATAAATATAAGAGGAATTAAATTTGATGAAATTTTGATCTTTTTATTCATTATATACCAGTCTCTTAAAAGTGTTAAAATGATTATGAAATCATTATATGTGATTT
Source organism: Oscillospiraceae bacterium (assembly GCA_009785875.1). GTDB lineage: Bacteria > Bacillota > Clostridia > Clostridiales > Clostridiaceae > WQUF01. The sequence continues at coordinate 1,782 of WQUF01000175.1, forward strand.
TTGATTGAAAGTCAATATATTTTTATTGAAAATCGATAAATTAATTTTGTCTTCGTATTTATTTTATGATGAAAGCAATATATTTGTAATTGTATTGATAGAATGGTTAACAAATATAAAGTTCTATGTATGAAGCCAACAAGAAGTTGTGGAGCAAAAGGCTTTGTAGCCATTGATCTATAGTTTTTGGAAGTACTTTAATCTTTCGTTAAAATGGTGTAAAATATAATTAAGGAGGTGTCGTATCTTGGTAGAGGTTAGTTATTCAACTCTAAAAGAAAACTTGAGAAAATATTTTGACAAAGCTACTAACGATAACGAAGCCATTATTGTAAAAAGTAATGATAATAAAAACGCAGTAATCATCAGTCTTGATGATTATAATGAAATCACAAAGATTAAGAAAAATGCCGAGTATTTAGCTAAGATTGAAAGAGGCTATTCACAGATTGCTAAAGGACAAGGACAAATCCACGAACTGATTGATGAAGAATTATGAAAAAGATATGGTCAGATGAATCATGGAAGGAATATGTCTATTGGCAAGCAAATGACAAAAAGACTCTAACTAAAATCAATAAGCTAATCAAAAGCATAGAGCGAGATGGTCTGCTTAAAGGAGAAGGCGAACCTGAAAAGTTAATATATCGCAAAGGTTATAGCCGAAGGATAAATAAGAACGATAGATTAGAATACGATATCATAGAAATAAACAATGTAAAGTATCTAGCAATTCTCTCCTGTAAAGGACACTATGAAGAATAATTCAACTATGAAGAATAATTCAAAAAAGCAAGGCTTAGAAAAATCTAAGCCTTTTAACATATAAAGCAATATATAGAAAGCTATATAATCTAGGAATAATTAATAATGAGTATTTTATAAGACTTCAGTTGAAAGCAATATATTTGTAATTGTATTCTTAGCCTGATTTACAAATGCAGGATTACTTTTGCGATAATACGGAATAATCAAAGCTGCTTGATGTAATGCATAAGCCTTAGCCCTAAGCCAAGTGTAATCATCAACATTCAGCAAGCTTCTAAATAGATATCTTGATTTAGAAGTAAAAATAGTCCATGCTGGGATAATATCAAAAGCAGGGTCACCAATTCCTGCACTCCCAAAATCGATTATCGCAAAAAGTCTACCCTCTCTTACAATTAAATTAGGTTTCAACAAGTCGGCGTGTATCCATACAGGATTACCGTCCCATGATTTTGTATTAAGCAGCTTGCGCCATACCTTTAACGCTTTTTCATTGTCAATGTCCGAATCGCATTCTCTTATAGCATTAACTGTCATTTCGTCAAGCTCGTACAAAGGTTTTCTTCCTGCTTTTGGTGCATCCTCTAATATATGAATTGAACGCAATTCCATTATGAATTCAGCTAATGATTTAGCTGTCTCTACTTCATTTATAGATGAATTATCAATAGTATCTCCATCTATCCACTTATAAATTGCCCAGTGAAGCGGATAATCAATGCTTGGTTCACCTTTTTTAACGATTTCTGGAACAGCGAGAGTCAGGTGATTTGAAATAACCGGCAAAATTCTCCATTCATTAAGCAAAGATTCATTTGCCCAATCCAGTCGAGGTAAACGGACATAATATTTGTCACCAAGCCTGTAAATTGTGTTCACTGTTCCTGTTGAGTTTACTTCCCACAATGATAAATTATTAAACTGTGGGAATTGCTCTGCTATCAAGTTTTTGACGAGTTCTTTATTAATTTCAATTTCATCCTTATGCATCTTCATGTGCTCAATGTATGGACCTCCTAATGTGTAACTAGATTTTACGAAGTAATTTTTTTTCTGTCAATTACAATATACTCGCTTTTCCTTTAAATTTGGAGGTCTATTAATGTTTTTTTATGCGAAAATTTATCAGTGCTAAAAAAAATGTGATATAATATATGAAATTAGTATTATGAAGGGTTAACAATTTATATTTTGGAGTGATATTATGGGATCAACCTTTTCTATTATTTTTATAATAGTAGTTGGATACATCATTTATAGCTTAATTTCACGTTATATAAAAAACGAAAATTCACCTATAATCGCAACTAAAGCAAGGCTATCAAAAAAACTAGCAGATGTACAGACAAATACTGATGCTAACGGTGCCATATCAACAAGTGAAACGCTTTATTTAATTTATGAGCTCGATACAGGGAGCGAAATAAAATTGATTGTAAATGGTCGAATATATCGAAACGCACCTGAAAATGAATGGGGAACCTTGACTTTTCAAGGGACCCGTTTTATAAAATTTGAATCTATTAGCGGTGTCTTAGAAAAGATATGATAGAATATAAAAAGAAACAGCGAATAATATAAGCATGGCGTGTTTAAAAGATAATAGGAGACACGGTGTCACCTCAAGACAAAAGTATCCATATAAGCAGGTATAAGACTAAGAATACTAAATTAAATGATTTTTGCGTTTTTAGGAATTAATTCAGGGTGTTCTCTCATATAGGCTTTAGCATTATCGTGAATTTGCTGAATAGTCATATCTTCAAAAAGATTTTCTCGCCATTTTGTATAATCGAAACTATCTTGTCTAATACAGCTTATAAAAATTTCACATTCAATCAATCCGAGTTTTTCTCGTAAAAGTTTCATACCTGCACTAACGATAGCGGAATTTTGCATGTTGTCTGTCATACCATTCCCCTCCATATTTTTACAAATTCGATTGGGTTTACTATTTTTATTTTATCCGTTTTATAATTTAATAAACGCTTGTCTGTGGAAATGAAATAATCACATTCAGCAATTATTGAACAAGCTAAATGAATTGAATCCTTTCGCTTAATACCAGTTTTCATAATTTCTGTTGAAAGCGGTATGATTAAATCTTCAAGATCTTCGCTTATATAAGTAGAAGAATAATCAATAACAAATTTAGCTATGTGTTCACGGTTACTTATAAAAGGATTTTCGCTTATTTCATAAAACAGCATATATGAAGAGTATAAAATAAGGCTTTTAAACTTTATCAGCATTTGAATATATGTTTTTGCAGATGCTTCATTCTTAACATTTACTTGCGATAAATCGTCAAAGGGTCTGTTATAACAACAGTTATCCAAATAAATCTTTGGTATATCCATATGGGGATTTCCTTTCAAAATTTACTTATATGTTTTAACTATAGCACAGTACCATTCCGTTTTCAAGTTGGAATTGTGACATTGTGACACATTAATCGTCCTCATTATGGTTTTTAACTCTAATTAGCGTATAATTTATTATATGTTTATTAGAAAAAAAGTTTAATATTTTAAATACAGATTAACAATAATTTAATAATTGGAGGAGTAATTTTGAAGGTTATAAGTTTAAGATCAATACCATGCTTGTATAAATTCTAGTGGTAGGTTTTTCTTTTCTACACATTCACATACTTTAAAAAGAGCTTTATTTGCGTGCCAAGTATCATTTCCTTCTGCTTCTTTTGTGATCTTTGCATTATTATTAGAAAACGTGAATAAAATCTCTCCGAATTCGCCACGCCCTTCCGGTTGGTACCAATATATAAGATAGTCAGAATTATACTCTTTTAAAATCAATTTATTCATCGCATTCCCTACTTATCATTTAATTCTTTCACATATTTAGAATATATAACTTTGCATGTGCTTCCATCCTGTCAATATCTTTTCTTGATATCGCTCCACTTGCCCCAGTTGAATCCATCTTTCCATCACCTGTAAATATTGTTGATTCCATTATATCATTTTCAGTTTCACTGTTCAATAATTTTCAAT